>JAFTMP010000026.1 GCA_017452335.1 Clostridia bacterium | reverse complement strand
TCGTCGTTCTTGATAATCTCGTAACCCTGGGCTTTGCACAGACTATTTATCTCTACACCTTGCGTTCTTGTACGCTCCTGCCCGCAAAAGAGGAAGTGAGTGCAGAGACCGACGCGCCCGCAGAAGCACCCGCAAACTGATTTTCTTACCAAAAAGGGGCTGTCTCACTTAGCGCAGAACAAAAGCTACGGATCAAATGCATCGTGAAAATCTGATAGTTTTATTGTAATTTACCCTATAAAGTGGAAATCCGTCGACAAAACGTCGGCGGATTTCTCCATATATGTAGCTTTTTAGCCATGATTTTGCCCTCTGTCGTACCATTGTACGCCGACGATGGCAAAATCGCGGCTTCTGCATCTAACTGCGACAGCCCCTTCTCATTACTTTACTTTTCAATAGCTTCAACAGCTTCCAGAGCATCATTCAAATAGTCATTTTCCATCAGCTCCAAAATACCCTTGTCACAAAGTGCGGCAAGCTTGTGGTCCATGGGGATCTTGCCCAGCACCTTTAAGCCAAACTGCGCAGCAACCTCGTCCACATGGCTGTCTCCAAAGACCTGAATACGCTTTCCGCAGTCGGGACATTCCACATAGCTCATGTTTTCAACGATACCCAGCACGGGTACGTTCATCATCTCTGCCATCTTTACAGCCTTTGCCACGATCATGGATACCAGCTCCTGGGGAGTGGTCACGATGATGATGCCGTCAAGCGGCAGGCTTTGGAAGACCGTCAGCGGAACGTCGCCCGTTCCGGGAGGCATATCCACGTACATATAGTCCACATCTCCCCACAGCACGCCGCTCCAGAACTGGTTTACCGTGCCTGCGATCACAGGACCTCTCCAAATTACAGGGGTCTGCTCGTCTTCCAAAAGCAGGTTTACAGAAATGGCTTTGATGCCTGTGGTGGTTTTCGCAGGAAACATTCCTTCGTCGTTGCCGTCAATTCCAAACTTCAATCCAAAGATCTTGGGAATGGAGGGACCTGTCACGTCAGCGTCCAAGATTGCCGTTTCATAGCCCTTTCTGCGGGTGAGCACAGACATCATAGAGGTCACCAAGGACTTGCCAACGCCTCCTTTACCCGATACCACACCGATCACTTTCTTAATATCACTGCCTGCATTTTGAGGAACCAACAGGCTTTCAGGCTTTCTGGAAGCGCAATCCGCACCGCAACTGGAGCAATCATGAGTACATCCGTTATTCTCTGCCATACTATCTCCTTCCCGTGTGTCTTTCACACGTTTTATTTCAATCATTACCATATAGTATACCACTTTTTTCTCTTTTTTTCAAGAGCACTTTCCAACTATTTTTTGTGCATTTTGCACAAAAAATAGTGTCCTCATTTGTGCATTGCGTCAAAAAACTGTTTTGGTAATATTTTTATACAAAAAACGCTGGAAATCGGGCAAAAAAAGTGGTATAATAGACGATGGAAAGGTTTATCTTTCGAAAAATCCGACCGAATAGCGGTAAATGTGCCGCGTAAAATATAAAAACGGAGGAATATTATTTACATGAAAAAGAATATGACAACCGTGGCCTTCAAGGGCACGCCCGAGCAGGAAGCAAAGCTTCTTGAGGTGATCGCGGAATACAAGGGTGTGGAAGGCGCACTGATGCCTGTTCTGCAGCATGCGCAGGAGATCTACGGATATCTGCCCATCGAAGTGCAGAAGATCATCGCACTGAACATGGATATTTCCATGGAAGAGGTTTATGGCGTAACCACCTTCTATTCTCAGTTTGCGCTCAACCCCAAGGGCAATATCGCTATTGCAGTATGTCTTGGTACCGCTTGCTACGTAAAGGGCAGCGGCGAAATCCTTGATAAGATCACCGAGGTACTGGGCGTTCCTGCCGGCTCCACCTCTTCTGACGGTGTGTATTCTCTGGAGGCAACACGATGCATCGGCGCCTGCGGTCTGGCACCCGTACTGACCATCAACGGCGAGGTTTACGGAAGACTGACCGCAAAGGAAGTTCCCGAAATTTTAAAGAAGCACGCCTCTTTATAAGACTGCATAAAAAAATACATACGAAAAGGAAGAACTCACATGAAGATCAGAGAAATTGCAGCACTTGCAAAAGCACAGGTTTACTGCTGCGAAGAGTTTCTTGACGGCGAAGTACACTCCGCGTGCGGCAGTGACATGATGAGCGACGTACTTGCCTTTGTAAAGGATCAAGGACTTTTGATCACGGGGCTTGTAAATCCTCAAGTAGTACGCACTGCCGAAATGATGGATATGCGCGCGATCCTTTTTGTACGCGGAAAAAAACCCACTCCCGAAATTTTAGCTCTTGCAAAGCAATGCGAGATCGTCATTATGGCAAGCGAGCTTCGGATGTTTGAAGCCTGCGGGACCATTTACGAATCGGGACTGAAGGGCGGCGTTTTACAGTGAGCGCGCCCCTCGTTTACCGATACGACATTGACGGAGAAAACTTTACCTCGGCGGGCGAAGCCTCGGTAAAGGTAAAAAAATCCCTTCGTCAATTGGGACTTTCTCAGGACATCATTCGCAGAGTATCCATTGCCATGTACGAAGGAGAGATCAACATGGTGATCCACGCAAACGGAGGTTGTGCCACCGTAAGCGTTTATCCGGAAAAGATCGAGATCGTTTTAGACGACAAAGGTCCCGGAATCCCAAACATAGATCTTGCCATGCAAGAGGGCTTCTCCACTGCCCCCGAGCGCATCCGTTCCCTGGGGTTCGGTGCCGGCATGGGGCTTCCAAACATGAAGGCAAACACCGATGAAATGAAGATCGAAACCACTGTGGGTGTGGGCACAAAGATCACCATGACGGTAAACGTCAATCGGTAACGCCTAAAAAATGAACTAAAGTTGGTCATAAAGATGGAAAAGGCTACCTACAATCACAGCGTGACCCTGCGCGAGGACAAATGCAAGGGGTGCACCAACTGTTTAAGGCGCTGTCCCACCGAGGCCATACGCATCAGAGGTGGGCACGCCAGAATTGATGCGTCCCGCTGTATTGACTGCGGAGAATGCATCCGTGTCTGCACACACAAAGCAAAAAAAGCCAAATACGATCTGCTAAGCGTCCTTGACCCCTATACATACAAGATCGCTCTGCCGGCACCCTCGCTGTACGGGCAATTCAACAACCTGGAGGATCTCGACTATTTGATCGACGGACTGCACCGCATTGGCTTTGACGAGGTTTACGAGGTCAGCCGTGCGGCGGAAGCTGTGACAGCATATACCAGACGGTATTTGAAGAAACCGGGCGTAAAGCTTCCCGTGATCAGCTCTGCCTGTCCTGCGGTTTCAAGACTCATCAGCCTGCGCTATCCCGGTCTTTGTGAGCACCTCCTGCCCATCCGCTCTCCCATGGAGCTGGCGGCAACGGCGGCAAGAAAAAAGGCGCTCGCGGAGCACCCCGGACTCACGAGCGATCAGATCGGTATTGCATTCATTTCTCCCTGCCCTGCCAAGATCAGTTTTGTAAAAAACCGTCCGGAAAACGACAAGACCGATGTGGATGTGGTGTTATCCATGTCCGAGGTGTATTTCGCCCTGCTGGGCGTAATGCGCCAGGACATCGTTCCTGCCCATTATTCCGAGTCGGGCATGCTGGGCGTTGGATGGGCAAGCACGGGCGGAGAATCTACCGCGCTGTTCAATGAAAAGTATTTGGCAGCAGACGGTATTGAAAACGTTATCAGAGTGTTGGATCACCTGGAAGACGGGTCACTGTCAGAGTTGGAATTCATCGAGCTCAACGCCTGCAACGCCGGTTGCACGGGCGGAGTGCTGACAGTTGAAAACCCCTATATCGCAGGTGCCAGACTGACAAATCTTCGACGCACCCTGCCGATCTCGAGAACCATGCTTCGTAAGGAAGACGGTCAAGATGAGCTCTTCATTCCCGAGGAGGTCTGCCGTCCCGATCCCTTCACCTATGAGCCTGCCAAGGCACTTGGAGATACCTTTGATGAAGCGATGGATAAAATGGCAAGGATCGAGCGCATTTATGCGCGGCTTCCCGATCATGACTGCGGCTCCTGTGGCTCTCCTACCTGTCGCTCCTTTGCGGAGGACGTGGTAAAGGGCGAGGTGACCGAGGACGAGTGTATCGTCAATATGCGGGCGCTGATCGAAGATCTTGCCAAAAGAATCGACTACAGAAATTTTGAAAAGGAATAATCAGGAGGGGTTATGACAGTTGCACAACTGCAAAAGGAACTGGATCTTAAAATTCTTTCTATGCCCCTGCCCGAAAAGGAAGTGTCCTCGGGATATACCGGTGACCTGCTCAGCTTTGTCATGGGTACAGCACAAGAAGGGGATGCTTGGGTAACGATCATGTCCAATTTAAACATCGTGGCAGTGGCAACGCTGACCGATGTTGCCTGCGTGATCCTTGCCGCGGGCGTAACTCCCGATGCCGGGGTGATCGAAAAGGCGTTAGAAAAGGAAGTAAACATTCTTTCTTCTCCCCTTTCGGCTTACGAGCTGTGCGCCATGATCGCGGGACAATTGTCATGAACCGTTATACCTACGATCTGCACATCCACTCTGCCCTTTCGCCCTGCGGCGACAACGAGATGACCCCAAACAATATCGCAGGATTTTTAAGTCTCGCAGGTATTGCCATCGGGGCACTCACCGATCACAACACCTGTGCCAACTGCCCCGCCTTTTTTGAGGCGTGCAAGCGCTACGGCGTGGTGCCTGTGGGCGGAATGGAGCTGACTACAGCCGAGGAAATTCACATCGTTTGTCTCTTTCCCACCCTTGAAGCGGCGCTGGAATTTGATGAAACAGTCAAGAAACGGCGCATGAGGATCGAAAACCGTGCGGAAATTTTCGGAGAGCAGTTAGTCTTTGACGGGGAGGATCGGGTGATCGGAAGTGATCCCTGGTATCTGCCCGCCGCAACCGATATTTCACTCATGGAGGTTCCTGCCTTAGTCAAACGGCACGGCGGTATCTGCTATCCGGCACATATTGACCGTCCTTCGGGAGGGCTTCCTGCCATCCTTGGCGGGTTTCCGCCTGAAATACAATTTGGGTGCTATGAGCTGCACGATCAAGACAAAAAGCAAGAGTATCTTGAACGCTTTCCCCATCTTGGTGCACTGACCCAGCTTTGCTGCTCCGATGCACACAGTCTTTTACAGATCAAAGACGGAGAACATTCCCTCTTGCTGGATGACGAACCCTATAGCTCCGCGCTTTTGCGCATCAGCCTTATTAAAAAATTGGCAAAGCCCCAAGGAGCGTTATGAAAGAACTGTCGCTGAATATTTTAGATATCGTACAAAATTCGGTGCGGGCAAACGCCGACATCATTGAGATCACCATTCATGAGCAAGGACCGCTTCTTACGCTGACCGTGAAGGATAACGGTCACGGAATGAAACAGGATTTCCTTGCGGGCGTCCTTGATCCCTTCACCACCACCAGAACCACCCGCAAGGTGGGGCTGGGGCTGCCGCTTTTAAAAATGGCGGCGGAGCAGACAGGCGGGTCTTTATCCATCGTGTCAAAGCACGAACAGGAGCATGAGGATCATGGCACGACCCTGTGTGCCCGCTTTTATACAGACAATATCGACTGTCCGCCCCTTGGCGACATCGTATCCACCATCGTCCTGCTCATCCAAGGCGCGCCCTTTTCGCCGCGGTATATCTACCGCCACCATAAGGACGGCAAGGAAAGCTATTTGGATACCGACGATCTGCACGAGCAGTTAGGCGCCGATATCCCCTTATCAGAGCCCGAGGTGCTTGCCTTTGTGCGGGAATACCTTACGGATATGGAAGGGGCACTATAAGCAATTAAGTCTTAATTTATGAAAATTCACATATAACACCAATAATGAAAGGATCACACCGTCATGAAAACATTAGCAGAACTCAGCGCAATTCGCGAGCGCATGAAAAACAAGGTTGCTCTTCGTGAGGGCGAGAGCAATTACCGTATCGTTGTGGGTATGGCAACCTGCGGCATCGCGGCAGGCGCAAGACCCGTTATGAACGCACTGCTTGAGGAGATCACCGCAAAGGGTTTGGAAGGACAGGTTCACGTTTCCCAGACAGGTTGCATCGGACTCTGCCAGTATGAGCCCATTTTCGAGGTCTTCCACGGCGACGAAAAGACCACTTACGTGAAGATGACGCCCGAAAAGGCAAAAGAAGTTATTGAAGCGCATATCCTCAACGGCAAAGTGCTGACCGACTACACCATCGGAGAACTGTAATACAACTATTTATAAATAAAGAAAGGAAGTTTTTCCGTAAACAGGAAAGGCAAGGACTTAAAACATGATTCGTTCACATGTACTGATCTGCGGTGGTACCGGTTGTTCGGCATCGGGCAGCGTAAATATCCGTACCTCGCTTGAAAACGAAATCGCTAATGCGGGACTTACGCAAGAAATAAAGGTCGTTCAGACCGGATGCTTCGGACTTTGCGAGCTGGGTCCCATCATGATCGTTTATCCCGAAGGCACCTTCTACAGCAGAGTAACGGTGGAGGATGTTCCCGAAATCGTTTCCGAGCACCTTTTAAAGGGTAGAGTGGTGCGCAGACTGGTTTATAATGAAACCCTGCAGGAGGGCACCGACGAAGTAAAATCGCTGTCTGAAACAAGCTTTTATAAAAAGCAGAAGAGAATCGCTCTGCGCAACTGCGGCGTGATCGACCCCGAGAACATCGAAGAATACATCGGTGTTGACGGCTACCAGGCACTGGGCAAGGTACTGACTGAAATGACCCCCGATCAGGTCATCCAGACTGTTTTGGATTCCGGTCTGCGCGGCAGAGGCGGCGGCGGATTCCCCACCGGTTTAAAGTGGAAATTTGCTTCGGGCAACAGAGGCAACGTGCAGAAGTACGTTTGCTGTAATGCAGACGAGGGCGACCCCGGTGCGTTCATGGACCGTTCCATTCTGGAAGGCGACCCCCATACCGTTCTTGAAGCAATGGCAATTGCAGGCTATGCCATCGGTGCCAACGAAGGCTATATTTACGTGCGCGCAGAGTATCCCATTGCAATTCACCGCTTGGAAGTTGCCATCAAGCAGGCACATGAGTACGGACTGCTGGGCGATAACATCTTTGGAACGGGCTTTAACTTTGACATAAAGCTGCGCCTTGGCGCAGGTGCGTTCGTGTGCGGCGAGGAAACCGCGCTGATGACCTCTATTGAGGGTAACCGCGGCGAGCCCCGTCCCCGTCCTCCCTTCCCTGCTGTAAAGGGTCTGTTTGGCAAGCCTACCATTCTCAACAACGTAGAAACCTACGCAAATATCACCCAGATCATCTTAAACGGTCCTCAGTGGTTTGCTTCCATGGGTACTGAAAAATCCAAGGGTACCAAGGTATTTGCACTGGGTGGTAAGATCAAGCACACCGGTCTTGTAGAAGTGCCCATGGGTACCACTCTGCGCGAGGTCGTAGAGGAGATCGGCGGCGGCATCCCCAACGGCAAGAAGTTTAAGGCAGCACAGACCGGCGGTCCTTCCGGCGGATGCATTCCCGCAAGTCTGATCGACACCCCCATCGACTACGACAACCTGGTTGCCATCGGCTCGATGATGGGCTCGGGCGGTCTGATCGTTATGGACGAAGATACCTGTATGGTAGATATTGCCCGCTTCTTCCTTGACTTTACCGTTGATGAATCCTGCGGTAAATGTACACCCTGCCGTATTGGTACAAAGAGACTGCTGGAGATCCTTGACAAGATCATTGCAGGTAAGGGCGAGCTGTCCGATCTGGATGAAATGGAAGAGCTGGCAAAATACATCAAGAGCGCATCGCTGTGCGGTCTGGGACAGACGGCACCCAACCCCGTTCTTTCTACGCTGAATCGCTTCAGAGACGAGTACATCGCACACGTGGTAGACAAGAAATGTCCCGCAGGCGTTTGTAAGTCGCTGCTGCACTATGAGATCATCGCTGACAAATGTAAGGGCTGTACGCTTTGTGCAAGAAAATGTCCCGTTGCAGCAATCAGCGGCTCTGTGAAGGAAGCACATACCATCGACGTCTCCAAGTGTATCAAGTGCGGCGTATGTATCAGCAACTGTAAGTTCGGCGCCATCGTCAAGAAGTAAAAGGAGAAGATAGATCATGGAACAGATGCTTAATATTAAGATCAACGGCAAAGAACTGCAGGTTCCCTACGGTACCACTGTTCTTGAAGCCGCAAGAATGGCAAACATCAACATTCCCACCCTTTGCTATCTCAAGGACATCAACGAGATCGGCGCATGCCGTCTGTGTCTGGTAGAGGTAAAGGGCGCAAGAGGACTGGTTGCAGCCTGCGTATATCCCATTGAAAGAGACGGCACCGAGATCGTGACCGAATCTCCCGCGATCCGCAGAAACAGAAAGATGAATCTGGAGCTGCTCTTATCCAACCACAACAAGAAATGTCTGTCCTGCCCCCGTTCCACCACCTGCGAGCTGCAGCAGCTTTGCAATGAATACGGTGTGGATGAGGATAAGTTCGCAGGCGCAAAAACCGAAACCAAGATCGACAATTCTTCCCTTTCCATCATCCGCGACAACAGCAAATGTATCCTTTGCCGCCGTTGCTCCGCTACCTGCGAAAAGGTACAGGGAATCGGCGTGATCGGTGCAAACAACCGCGGATTTGATACTGTAATCGGCTGTACCTTTGACCTGCCCTTGGCAGAGACCTCCTGCATCAACTGCGGACAGTGCGTGGTGGCATGCCCCACCGGTGCGCTGAGTGAAAGAGATGACACCGCAAAGGTATTTGAAGCAATCGCAGATCCCACCAAGCACGTTGCCATCTGCATGGCTCCTTCTGTGCGTGCACAGATCGGTGAGTGCTTCGGCTACGAGCCCGGCACAGACTGCGAGGGCAAGATGGTTGCCGCTACCAAGGCACTGGGCTTTGACGGCGTTTACGATATGAACCTGACTGCCGACCTGACCATTATGGAAGAAGCAACGGAGTTCCTCTCCAGAGTGAAGAACGGCGGACCTCTGCCGCTCATCACCTCCTGCTCCCCCGGTTGGATCAAGTACTGCGAGCACTACTTCCCCGAGATGACCGAAAATCTCTCTACCTGCAAGTCTCCTCAGCAGATGTTCGGTGCACTGTATAAAACCTACTACGCACAGAAGATGGGTCTGAATCCCGAGGATATCGTATTCGTGTCTGCTATCCCCTGCACTGCAAAGAAGTTTGAGGTAAACCGTCCCGACCAGAGCGCGGCAGGCGTACCCGATGTGGATATCGCCATCACCACCAGAGAGCTTGGCAGAATGATCAAGCAGGCAGGCATAGACTTCAAGGCAATGGATGACGAAAAGTTTGACGATCCCTTCGATATCGGCTCCGGTGCCGGCGTGATCTTCGGTGCAACCGGCGGTGTTATGGAAGCGGCACTGCGTACCGCAGCAGAAGTGATCTTGGGTCAGCCTCTTGAAAAGCTGGAGTTTGAGGACGTGAGAGGTACCGAGGGCATCAAGCTGGCAAGCTATAAGCTGGGCGATCTGACCGTGAACGTGGCAGTTACCAGCGGCACCGGTAATGCAAAGAAGCTGTTGAAGGGCGTTCAGTCGGGCGAGATCAAGGCAGACTTCATTGAAGTGATGGCTTGCCCCGGCGGATGCGTCAACGGCGGCGGTCAGCCTTACCAGCCCGCTGTAGTAAGAAACAACGTAGACTTGAGAGCTCTGCGTGCATCTGTGCTCTATACTGCAGATGCCAAGATGGATCTTAGAAAGTCTCATGAAAACAGCGCAGTAAAGAAGCTGTACGATGAGTATTTCGGAGAGCCCAACAGCCACAAGGCACATGAGATTTTGCATACCTCCTACATTAAGAGAGGACTGTAAGAATAAAAAACATCAGGGCGGGTCTAAAACACCCGCCCCTCTTTTCCGAAAGGATCAACCCACAGAATGAAATTTTTTAATAGCGTCAAAAGCGCTCTTTCCCGTTTTTTTGCTCCTCCCGAGGAATACGCCAAGAAAAAAAGCGGCAAATCGAAGATATTCAACGCTCTTTGTATCCTGTCGGGCGCATTTTTTCTCGCCATGTATCTGCCCTATTTTGCCTGGCACGCACCAAGAGGACACGGGGCAGATACCGCCGCCTCGTTATTGGTGTTTTTCTGCGTACTGATGCCCGTGCTCTTTCGCCATCCCCTCAAAAAGCTACTCAAAAAGGCGTATACGCCCCTAAAAAGCATTTGGTGCGGCGGAATGTGCTTTTACATGGTCTCTTTTTTGATCTTTTGCGTGGCAATTCACACAGCACAAGATACCGCCTTTAAGGAAAGCGAAAAACAACCGGTGGTGATCGTGTTTGGCTGTCAAGTACACATGGACGGACGGCTGAGCGCCGAGCTTTCCGAGCGGCTCAAAACAGCCGCGGCGGTGCTTGAAGAGCATCCCGATGCCATTTGCATCACGGCAGGCGGGCAAGGAGACAATGAGCCCATGCCCGAATCGGCGAAAATGAAGGAGGTCTTGGTGGGAGCAGGCATTGACGGCAACCGTATTTTTACGGAAGAACGCTCCACCAATACTGCAGAAAACATGGCTTATTCCATAGAAGTTTTGAAAAATAAAGGCTATGACCCCGAAAACTGCTCCTTCATCTTTGTGTCCAGCGGTTTTCACACACCGCGCATTTTGCTCCTGGGGCATCGAAACGGACTTGCAGACTGCGCAACCGTCTCAAGCGCCTCCCCTTATCCCTTCTTAGAGTTTTTATATACCGTCAGAGAATATATGTCTTATGTGCATCTCTTTCTTTTTGGATAAATGACAAGTAAAAAGCTTCCAAAACACAAGGGCTTCTGCGCAAAGGGACAACAATTGACCAATGGGCAAAAGTCGGTACAGGACTAACCCAAAGACAGTATAGTCGAAATGGCTATGCTGTCTTTTTTTGTTTTAACCCATAGAACCGATGTTGTCCAAATTCTATACATCCATTAAAGTTAAAAAAATTTCATAATTTTGGAACGCATCGGGAACAGCGGATGGCTCATTTGGGAACAGCACATCCGTATAATAAATGCCAACGAGTAGTCACGGACTGCTTGAAATACTTTATTGGAGGCATACTATTATGTACTTTGACGCTATCGCAAAAATTGTATCGGAACGCACGGGGTGTGATGTTTCTGCTGTAAAGCCGGAGAGCAAGTTTTCAGAACTTGGGATTGATTCTCTGGACACAGTAGAGCTTCTGATGAACCTTGAGGACGAGATCGGTATCGAAATTGAATTGGATCAGAAGGTTGAAACCATCGGCGATCTGGATAAGTTCATCCAGAGCAAAAAGGGTTAATGCTTATGATTCAGTCATCAATTTGTGAGATGCTGGGTATTCAATACCCCGTATTTCAAGGTGGTATGGCTTGGATCGCTGATGGTAAACTGGCCGCTGCCGTCTCGGGCGGCGGCGGTCTTGGCATCATCGCGGCAGGAAATGCGCCCGGCGAGTATGTAAGACAGCAGATCCGTATTGCCAGGAATATCACTGATAACCCTATTGGCGTAAATATTATGCTGCTCAGCCCCTATGCGGACGAAGTGGCTCAGGTTGTTATAGAAGAAAAGGTTGAGGTTGTAACAACGGGTGCCGGAAATCCTTCCAAATACATTAAAGATTGGCTTGCCGCAGACATTAAGGTTATTCCTGTGGTTGCCTCGGTTGCCATGGCAAAGCTGATGACACGCCTGGGCGCCTCTGCCTTGATTGCAGAAGGAGGCGAGAGCGGCGGTCACGTGGGCGAGCTGACCACAATGGTGCTCGTTCCGCAAATTTGTGATGCCACCACTTTACCTGTCATTGCCGCAGGCGGTATCGCTGACGGCAGAGGTGTTGCGGCAGCCTTTATGCTCGGTGCGTGCGGCGTTCAGATGGGCACACGCTTTTTAAGTGCAAAAGAATGTTCTATTCATCCTACATATAAAGAAAAAATTCTGAAAGCCACCGATCTTTGCACAATGGTAACAGGCAAACGACTCGGTCATCCCGTGCGCAGTCTGCGCACACAGTTTGCAAGGGACTATTCCAAAGCGGAATACGGCGGTATGCCCGATGCAGAACTGGAAGCATTGGCGACGGGCGCACTCAGACTTGCCGTACAGGAAGGCGACAATGAAAAGGGGTGTTTTCTGTCGGGGCAGATCGCCGCTATGGTAAATAAAGAACAACCTGCGGCAGAAATCGTTAAGGAAGTGATGGAGGATGCAGAGCCGCTCCTTCAAAGGGCAAAAGAATGGGTAAAATAGCATTTGTTTTTTCAGGTCAAGGCGACCAATATCCCGGTATGGGAAAAGAGCTTGCCGAAAAATATCCGATTGCCGCACAGGTCTATGAACTGTGCGACCGCATTCGCCCAGGCACATCAACCCAGTGCTTTGAAGGAACAGAGGATGAATTAAAGGAAACGAAAAATACACAACCCTGTCTGTTTGCTATGGAGCTTGCGGCGGCGAGCGTTCTAATAGAAAAAGGGATCGTTCCGAATGCGGTTGCAGGATTCTCCCTGGGTGAGGTGGTTGCGGCAACTGTCAGCGGCATTTTTGATAACGAAACAGGCTTCCGTCTCGTTTGCAAGCGTGGAGAGCTCATGCAACGGGAAGCCGAAAAGTTTGATACCTCCATGGCGGCAATTGTGAAATTGACTCCGCAGCAGGTGCAGGAGATTTGCGGCAAGTATGCGGACGTTTACCCTGTAAACTTTAACTGTCCCGGTCAGATCACCGTTTCGGGACGTTCCTCTCAAATGGCTGACTTTTTTGCCGAGGTAAAGACTGCAGGCGGCAGAGCCATTCCCCTTAAAGTAAAAGGAGCATTCCATTCGCCCTTTATGAACGAGGCGGCAAATGCGTTTGCAAAAGAATTAGCGCAGGCAGAAACCGGGAAAAAAACCATTACGCTTTATTCCAATATGACGGCTGAACCTTACAGCGAGGATGCTATAGAATTGCTTTCAAAGCAAATATGCAGCCCCGTGCAGTGGGAAAAGATCATCCGAAATATGATTGCCGACGGTGTTGACACCTTCATTGAAATCGGTCCCGGCAAAACGCTGACCAATATGATTAAGAAGATCAGCACCGATGTGAAAGCAGTAAGTGTTACCGAATATCTTGCGGAGGTGGAAGAATGTTAAAAGGAAAAACAGCCGTTGTAACAGGCGGATCCCGTGGAATCGGTGAAGCCATTGCATGTAAGCTTGCTTCTATGGGCGCCAATATTGCTGTCATCTATGCAGGAAATCATGACGCCGCAGAGAACGTATGCAGCAGATGTAAAGAAGAAAACGGCGTGCAAGCCCGAGCATATCAGTGCAATGTTGCAGATTTCTCTGCCGTAAAGGATACTGTGGCAAAAATCAAGGCTGACTTCGGCACAGTACATATTCTTGTCAACAATGCGGGTATTACCCGTGACGGTATGCTGGCTATGATGAAGGAAGAAGATTATGACGATGTTTTGGATACCAATCTTAAGGGTGCTTTTAATATGATCCGCCACCTTTCGGGCTTATTTATCCGCAACCGTGAGGGATGCATCATCAATATCACCTCCGTGGCAGGCATGATGGGTAATGCAGGACAGTGTAATTATTCCGCATCCAAAGCAGGGTTGATCGGTCTTACCAAGTCCGTTGCAAAAGAACTGGCGCCGAAAGGTATTCGCTGTAATGCGCTGGCACCCGGATTTATTGCAACGGATATGACAGAGGGGCAAACAGAAAACCCTTTGCTTAAAATGATCCCCCTTGGCACAATGGGTAAACCAGAAGATGTGGCAGAAGCAGTGGCATACCTTGCAAGCGCAAAATACGTAACGGGCGAAGTCCTTCGTGTTGACGGCGGCATCGCCATGTAAGGAGAAAATAATGAGTGAAAACAGAAGAGTCGTCGTCACCGGTATCGGTGCAATTACCCCCTTGGGAAACAATGTGACAGATACCTGGAAAGGTATGAAAAACGGTAAAAACGGCATTGCTCCCATTACACTTTTTAATACAGAAAAATACAAAGCAAAGCTGGGCGCTGAAGTGAAGGGGTTTGATCCCAAAGAATACTTGGAAGTAAACGATATACTCCGTACCGACCGCTATGCGCAGTTTGCCGTTGCGGCTGCGCAACAGGCAGTGGATGAAAGCGGTGTTCAAGGTACCGTTGAGCCCGAACGCTTTGCAGTGATCTTCGGCACCGGCATCGGTGGTATCAGTACCTTCGAAACCGAACATACCAAACTGATGGAAAAAGGGCCTCGCCGTGTATCGCCGCTGTTTGTTCCTATGATGATCGGCAATATGGCGGCAGGTATGATTGCCATTCGTCACGACTGCCGCGGTTCTGCTATGCCTACAGTAACCGCTTGTGCTTCCGGCTCCAATGCGATCGGTGAAGCAATGCGTCTGGTCCGTCACGGATATGCGGATGCAGTAATTACCGGTGGTGCGGAAGCCGCTATCATTCCATCTGCCGTTGCAGGCTTTGTCAATATGCAGGCGTTGTCAACTTCCGAAAATCCCGATGAAGCATCCCTGCCGTTTGATAAACGCAGAGGCGGGTTTGTGATCGGTGAAGGTGCCGTTGCACTTGTTTTGGAGGAATACGAGCACGCAAAGGCACGTGGCGCTAAGATCTACGGCGAAGTTTGCGGGTATGGTTCTACCTGCGACGCACATCACATCACAGCGCCCCATCCCGAAGCAAGAGGGGGTACTCAGGCTATGATGGATGCTATGAAAGAGGCGGAATACATAAAAAACGATGTGGTATACGTCAATGCACACGGCACGGGCACTCCGATGAATGATGTAATCGAAACCGCCGCTATTAAGAAAGCACTTGGCGAAGAAAATGCAAGAAATGCGTATGTCAGCTCCACCAAGTCCATGACCGGTCACATGCTCGGTGCGGCAGGTGCCATCGAGGCATTGGCTTGTCTTTTCGCGCTGAACGAGGGTGTAATTCCGCCTACCATCAATTTGAACGAGCAGGACGAAGCTTGCGACCTGAACTGCGTACCGAACAAGGCAGTAAACGCCGATATTACATTGGCTCTTTCCAATTCTCTCGGGTTCGGCGGTCATAACGCTTGTCTTGCTTTCAGAAAGGTGTAATCCGATGAAAGAAACAGATATTCGCAAATATGCCGAACTGATGAAGGAACTTGGGTTGACCGGACTTGAAATCACAGAAGAAAACAGCAAAGTTCGTTTGGAACGTTCCGTTTCACCACCGACAAAAGAAACCATATATTCTGTTACCGAATCTGTCGGTGATATACAAACAACATCTGAACCGAAAGATTATATCAGCGTGAACTCTCCGATAGTCGGTGTATTTTACGCCGCACCTGCCGAAAACGCAGATCCTTATGTAGCCATCGGAGATCGCGTAAAGAAAGGTCAGACGCTCTGCATTGTAGAAGCCATGAAGCTGATGAATGAGATCACCACTGAAGAAGACGGTGTTGTCTCGGACATCTGCGTTACCAACGGTCAGGTTGTGGAATACGGCACGGAGCTGTTCCGTATCAAGAGGTAATGACTATGAACAGAAATGAAATAATGACAATATTGCCGCACAGGGACAATATGCTGCTCTTGGACGATGTAGAAAATAAGGACGGTACTGCCATCGGGCATTATACCGTTCGTGGAGATGAATTTTTCCTAAAAGGTCATTTCCCCGATAACCCCATTGTTCCGGGCGTTATTCTCTGCGAGATCTTGGCACAGTCCGCCTGCATACTGATGCAGGATGCACTGAGCGAGGGAACGCTGCCTGTTTACACAGGACTGAATAATGTAAAATTTCGTTCGCCCGTAAAGCCGGGTGATCGGATCGAAGCACAGTGCCATATTAAAAGAGCAAAGCATCCCTTTTATTTTGCAGAAGGCACGATTAGCGTGGAAGGCAGACTCTGCGTATCCGCCGAATTTTCCTTTGCGATTACAGGAGCGTAAACGATGTTTTCAAAAATACTGATCGCCAACCGCGGCGAGATCGCCGTCCGTATTATCAGAGCTTGTAAGGAGATGGGCGTGGCTACAGTGGCTGTATATTCCGAGGCGGATAAAAACGCCTTGCACGTAGCACTTGCCGACCAAAGCTATTGCATCGGCGGCAATGAGCCTTCGGAAAGCTATCTGAATGAAAATCAAATAATCAGTACCGCTATTTTGGCAGGCGCCCAAGCGATCCATCCCGGATACGGCTTTCTTTCTGAAAATGCACACTTTGCACGGCTTTGCAGAAAAAACGGACTTTCCTTTATCGGGCCCGATCCCGAAAGTATGGAACGGCTAAGCGACAAAGCAATACTGAAAGAGCTGATCCGCGATACGGGACTTTCCGTAATACCCGGCACAAAGGCCATAGCATCTGCAGAAGAAGCAAAAAAAGCAGCCGAAAGAATCGGCTACCCTGTGATGCTCAAAGCCTGCGCAGGCGGCGGTGGTCGAGGTATTCGCTTGATCCGTTTTGCAGATGAGCTGGACGATGCGTATTTACAAGCAACGACCGAAGCGATCGGTGCTTTCGGTGACGGAAGCGTATATCTTGAAAAATACATCTTCCCCGCAAGACACGTGGAATTGCAGATCCTTGCAGATGAGCACGGAAACGCCGTATGTCTCGGTGACCGTGACTGCTCGTTGCAAAGAAGAAACCAAAAGCTGATCGAAGAAACGCCTTCTCCTGCAGTAACCAACGAGCAACGGCAGAAGATCATAGAGCTTGCGGTAGATGCCGTAAAGAAAATCGGCTATGTAGGTGCCGGAACGCTTGAATTTTTGCTTGATCAAGACGGCAACTTCTGGTTTATGGAAATGAATGTCCGCTTGCAGGTGGAACACTGTGTTACCGAAATGTTGACAGGCTATGACCTTGTAAAATGGCAGATCCGTATTGCCGCCGGTATTCCGCTGAACTTCACACTGAAGGATATTCGGATAAGCGGATCGGCTATCGAATGCCGTATCAACGCGGGAAGCTGCGGAACGCTGAAAATGCTCCACGTTCCCGGAGGTCCCTCGGTACGTTTTGATACCTGCCTGATTGCCGGAACAACCGTATCACCGTATTACGATTCGCTGCTCGGCAAGCTGATCGTGTTTGCCAAAACCCGCGAGGAAACCTTGCGAAAGATGCGTGCAGCTTTATGCGAATTGGTGATCGAAGGTATACCGACAAATATTGAAGAACAGTTGCGGATCGTGGAGGATGAGCGCTTCACATCCGGTATTTATGATTTGACTTTTATGAAAAACAGGTGACGCTATGGCAGTGATGAATTTTTTGAAACCGAAAAATCAGCTGGAAGAAGGGGGACGCACCTCCGCTCCGATACAACGAGATGCCGGTGAGCCCGAAAAAAATTGCCCCAATTGTCATAAAGATATTGCCCTCAGCCGTCTTTGGGCAAACGACCTTGTGTGTCCTTGCGGTTACCATTTCCGCATGAAAGCCCGTCAGCGTATTCAGATGATTGCCGATAAAGGCCGCTTTCGTGAATTGTTCTCCGGCATGAAAGCAGATAATCCCTTAAACTTTCCGGGATATAGAGACAAGATTGAAACGGTTCGTGCGGCAAGCGGCGAAAGAGAAGCCGTTCTATGCGGTACGGCAATGATCGGAAAGCAGAAATGCTGTCTGTTCGTCATGGAATCCTATTTTATGATGGGCAGTATGGGGAGTGCTGTCGGTGAGAAAATAACCTTGCTTTTTGAGTATGCAATACAGTATCGCTTGCCTGTGATCGGATTTACCGTATCGGGCGGTGCCCGTATGCAGGAAGGTCTTTTGTCCCTCATGCAAATGGCAAAAACAAGTGCTGCCGTCAAGCGCCACAGCGATGCAGGACTGTTATATATTGCGGTGCTTACCGACCCCACAACAGGCGGCGTTACTGCCAGCTTTGCCATGGAAGCCGATATTATTTTAGCAGAACCCGGGGCTACGGTCGGTTTCGCAGGTACAAGAGTCATTGAACAGACCACAAAGAAATCCCTTCCCAAGGGCTTTCAACAGTCAGAGTTTGTTCTGGAGCACGGATTTATTGACAGCATTATTCCACGCGTGAGCCAAAAGAAATATCTGACCGAGATACTGAAGATGCACGATGGGAGGGCAATTTAATGAGTGAATCAGCTTATGAAAGAGTGAAGCTCGCCCGTGATAAGGACAGACCGACAGGGCTTGATTATATCAGAAATATTTTTAAGGGTTTCATTGAGTTCCATGGCGATCGACGCTATGCCGATGATCCGGCAATCGTCGGCGGTATTGCCAGGCTGAATGGCAGTCCGGTTACCGTTATTGCTATTGAAAAGGGACACACAGCCAAGGAACGCACCTACCGTAATTTCGGTGCACCAAATCCGGAAGGCTATCGCAAAGCTCTGCGCCTTATGAAGCAGGCTGAAAAGTTCGGCAGACCGATTATCTGCTTCATCGACACCTCCGGTGCTTTCTGCGGCATCGGTGCTGAAGAACGTGGGCAAGGGCAGGCGATTGCCGAAAACTTGATGGAAATGTCAACGCTGTGTGTTCCCGTTATTTCTATTCTGATTGGCGAAGGCGGTAGCGGCGGTGCTTTGGCGCTTGCGGTAGCGGACCGCGTATGGATGCTGCAGAATGCCGTTTACTCGGTTATTTCTCCCGAAGGCTGTGCAAGTATTCTTTGGAAAGACTTGGCAAAAGCAGAAACTGCGGCGCAAAGCTTGAAATTGACGGCAGAAGATGCCAAAAGTCTCGGTGTGATCGAGCGCATCCTTTCTGAAAAAGAAATCGGCAAAAAAGAATTTTATGACCGTATCCGTACCCTTTTGACCGAGGAACTCGAAGAACTGGAACATGATCCTGATCTCGTCTCAAACCGTTACGACAGATTCCGCAACATCGGCACGGGCGCGGTCATCAAGGAGTAAGTTTGAAAGATCAATCTTTCAACCGCGATTTTGCAGAGCAAAACCAGCCCCAATTCCCAAAGAAAGGAAAGCTTTCGCAATGCGAAAGCTTTGGACTTAATTATGAGCATATACCAGAACTATTGCCACGAGATTACCGATGAGAACGGTAATCTGAAAAAACTAACACTGGACTATCCCGACAATTTTAATTTCGGTTATGATGTCGTTGATAAAATAGCAGACGAAACACCTGATAAAAGAGCGCTTGTATGGTGCAATGTTGAAGGAGAGGAACACATCTTCACCTTCTCCGATATAAAAAAATACAGCAATCAAATGGCGAATGTATTCAGAAATGCAGGCATCGGTCACGGTGACCGTGTGATGTTGATACTCAAACGCCACTTCGAATATTGGTTTGCGGCGGTGGCTCTGCACAAGCTGGGTGCCGTGATGATTCCGGCTACACACATGCTGACGGTAAGCGACCTTGTTTACCGTATCAAAGCGTCTAAAGCAAAGGCGATCGTCTGCACCTCGCAAAACGAAGTGCCCCGAAAGCTTCTTGAAGCGTTAAAGCAATCGGGTATGACTGCAAAGCTTTGGTGTGTGCAGGCTGACGTAGAGGGATTTGAAAACATTACATCCGCTATGCAAACGGCAAGCAAAGAGCTTGAACGTGTTCCTACGCAAGCGACCGATCCTATGATGCTGTATTTTACATCCGGTACCACAGGTTATCCCAAGGGCGTTATTCACGAACACAGTTATCCTCTTGCTCATATCGCAACCGCAAAATATTGGCAACAAGCAGAAGATAACGGACTTCACTTTACCATCGCAGAAACAGGCTGGGCAAAAGCATCCTGGGGCAAGCTTTACGGTCAATGGCTTGTAGGCAGTGCCGTTATGGTCTATGACTTTGACAATTTCGAGCCCAAACAGCTCACACATATCATCAACAAATACGCCGTGACATCTTTCTGTGCTCCGCCCACGGTATACCGCTATCTCGTTCGTAAGGGGATTCCCGATATGCCGACATTAAAGCACGCTTCCACGGCAGGTGAAATGCTGGCACCCGAAGTATTCCGTAAATTTACCGAACGAACAGGGCTCACCCTCTGCGAGGGTTACGGTCAAACCGAAACGACCTTGCTGCTTGCGAATTTCAAAGGAATGACAGCTGCCCCCGGCTCGATGGGTGTGCCCTCACCTTTTTACAATATTGAGCTTCGGGGTAAAGACGGCAAACCCGTTGGAGTAAATGAAATCGGAGAAGTGGTCATTATCCCTGAACAGCCGTACAAACAAACCGGTGTATTTACTGCTTATCTTGACAATGAACCGCAGTATAACTACGTGTGGCGTGACGGCGTGTACCACACGGGCGATGCGGCATATATGGATGAAAACGGACGTTATTGGTTCCACGGTCGTTTTGACGATATTATCAAAACGGGGGGATTTCGTGTAGGGCCTTACGAAGTGGAAAACATTCTGATGGAGCATTCCGCAGTTGTAGAGTGCAGTGTTATCGGTGTGCCGGACTCCCTTCGAGGTCAGGCGATCAAAGCGGTGATCGTACTCGGCAGAGGATACGCACCGACAAAGGAACTGGAACTGGAAATCAAGGAGTTCTGTAATCAACAGCTTGCCGAGTACAAGTGGATACGCATCATTGAATTTGCAGAAGAAATGCCGAAAACGATCAGCGGCAAGATTCAAAAAAACGTGCAACGAAAGCAAGGCTGACGACCTATTTGAAAAATACAAAACATACAAGATTTTTTTACAATTATATGTTATACTTATTTTGTCCTTATTTTCAAAGCAATGCTTCGTTTGCAAAAAGGAGTCGTTATGAGCAACACACCAAAAAACATGGAGGATATACTTAGTCGGCAAATCAGCGGCTTTCATCAATATATATTGAATGATCCGATTCACTTGGAATATGTAAGCCAAAATCTATGTGATATGGTTGAATATGAAGAACAGGAATTGCTTCACGATAGCAAAGATCTTTATATGCTATTAGTTCACCATGCTGACCGCGAAAAGTATGCCCAATTTATCTGCAACTTATCTAAACAAGAACAGACCCTTAAGGCAGAGTACCGTTTAATAAAAAAGAATGGCACGGTAATCTGTGTAAGAGATACTGCCACGTCCAAGAAACTGGAGGATGGCACGCTTGTATGCTATTCTGTTCTTGCTGATATAACCGATATTAAGAATGAAAACAATAATCTGCAGTTCTTGAATGAAACCATTCCCTGCGGTTTTTTGAAATATACCTGCGAAAAGCAACCCAAAATTACATATATCAATCAGACGATGATTGATTTACTTCGTTTCCCCACCGTTAGAGAAGGCGA
Source organism: Clostridia bacterium (assembly GCA_017452335.1). Lineage (GTDB taxonomy): Bacteria > Bacillota > Clostridia > Oscillospirales > CAG-272 > UBA11512. Next base: position 13,443 of record JAFTMP010000026.1, on the reverse strand, counting down.
GCTGGATTACCTTGAACTGTATAAACGCAATATATTCCTGATGATCCCAATGGAAGAGCGGCGCAGATTCTCTAAGTATCTGAACCGTGTTTATTCTGCAGATGCGCCCATTGCCGGCGAGATGACCTTGCTTCGTTGTGATGGGACGCGCGCCTATGTGTTTGGCTGGGTAACCAAGACTGTCAATAAAGAAGGCATAGAAGAGTTTCAGAGTGTCTGCATGGATGTTACCGCACAGCATCAGGTACGAAAAGCCGCTGAAACAAAACGCTATATGAAGGCGTTGACCGATGTGTATGATAAAATATTTGAATTCAATCTTGATGCCAACACCGTAAAATGCCTGCACTGCAATGATGGGTCATCCTTTAAATTATTTGAAGATATCCCCATGCAGATTGACGAAGCACTAGACAAGTGGATACTGAGCGCTGTGGAGCCTGATGACCGTGAGAATATCCGTGGCTTCTTTAGAGATTTTTGTCAGAAAAAACTGTATGAGCCGGATGCAAAGCCTCCTCAAATCACATATACTGCCCGTTCTTCTGACGGAGCGCTTAAACAGTATAGCGGAATATTTATCAAGGTCGATGAGTCGATCAGCTATTATTGCTGCCGTCACATTCAAGAAACAGGAAAAGAGAGCATTTTACGAACTGAAAATGATGAGTTGAAGCAGAAAATGCAAGACCTTGTCAAGCAGTTTTCTGACGGAATCGCCGCATTTGAAATTTCAGCAGAAGGCTTGGTGAAACCTCTTTACGCCAGTGAAAATGTGTGTGAATTCTTTGGATACACAAAAAAAGAATGGATTCCTCTGACAGAAAAGTACACACCTATTGAAAACTTTGTTGCGTACAGCGAAGCGGCATACGAGGATTTTGCAAAACTGCTCAGAACCGGCGAGGCAGAGTTTACCTATTTTGACTACAGCACTGAAACGGAACGGAAAATAAAGGCAATCTGTTCTCAAAAAGAACCTAATAGTCATTCTCCAAGATACGTTATGCTATACTTGGTTGAAGATACCGAGGAGGATGAAAATAAAAAACTCCTTGAGAATCGTACCGTTTCAATTCGTACATTTGGGTATTTTGATGTATTTGTCGGAGATAGACCAATCGCTTTCAGAAACAAGAAATCAAAGGAATTGTTTGCACTTCTTGTTGACCGAAAGGGCGGCTATGTCACATCGGAAGAAGCAATCAGTTTTCTTTGGGAAGATGAGCCTGCCAATACCGTAACACTATCCAGATACCGCAAGGTGGCACTTCGCTTGAAAAATACATTAGAAGAATACGGCATTTCGGATGTTATCGAATCCGTAGACGGTAAACGGCGGATCGTAATGGAAAGAGTACAGTGCGACCTTTATCAATACCTTTCAGGCAAGGAGGAGTATTCACAGCTTTTCAAGGGAAGTTATCTTACAAACTATAGCTGGGGCGAAACTACCCTTGGCGAGCTGTCAACCAATTTGGAGTAAATGAAGAATACTCTATGTTTTGATCATGCTTACTTAAAAAAGTGGAGATCCGTCGACAATATTGTCGACAGATCTCCACTTTTTTACCTATATATACCGTCAGAATGTGTTTTAATGAACACCAACAGCTGGTTTTCAAAGCTTTTTATTCTTATTCATGGCAATGTCCGCCGCATCCGCCGCCACAGCCATGCTCGCCGCAGTGATTCTCACCGCAGTGGTGTTCTTCACCGTCATGGTGGCTGCAACAGCATTCTCGGGATCATCCTCCAGCGTTCCGTTAAGAAACGCCTCCACAGCCTCATCAGCCTCCCCGGTTACACCGCCAATAATCGAAATACCTACCTGCGCCAGTGCCATTTGCGCACCACCGCCAATGCCGCCGCAAATCAGCAGACCTACCTCTAAATTTGACAAAAATTCGGCAAGTGCACCGTGCCCGCTTCCGTTGGTATCCACAACTTCGGAAGAAACAACCTCCCCCTTCAACACCGTATACAGCTTAAACTGCTTGGTGCGGCCGAAATGACCGAACACTTGTTCATTTTCATACGTTACAGCAATAATCATATTGACAATCTCCTCTTTGTTATTCGCAACAGCGATTATAGCATATTTCGCAGTCGCCGTCAAGAGTGATCTTTTATTTTAACTTCAAGCCCTCACCGAACGCCTTGCCTACAGGCTCTCCCAACACCAAATAGTCATGATTCATGGGATCATAGGTAATGGGGCGCAGCTTTTGCGGGTCGATCTTTCCCTTTTTGTTTAACACTCGCTCGTCAGCGCACACATTCTCGATCCGTCCCACCAAGCGACAACTTTCATCATCATAAGAGATCAGCGTGCACTCCACCGCAACGGGCAGTTCACTAATCAGCGGCGCGTCCACAAAACTGCTTTTTTCAACATGAAACCCCGCTTTTGCAAACTTATCCGCGCAATCATTGCCCGAAACGATACCCACATAGTCACAGGCGGCAACGTACTCAGCCGTTGCCATACTCACGGTGAAGGCTTTTCTCTTTTTGATATTTTCGGTGGTCTTGTGATCGGCACTGATGCAAATGGTGATCTCATTTTCCTCGCTCAACCCGCCCCACGCCGCATTCATGGCATTGGGCGTGCCATCAGCGCCGTAAGTGGCAATGATAAAGACAGGCTGGGGATATAAAATAGGTTTTGCGCCAAAATTTTTTCTCATGGAATTCTCCTTTTTCGTAAAATACGTTTTATTTTAGGATGAAAGCCGCCCCGTTTCGATTGAAACGGGGCGGTGTTTGTTAATGTAGTTGCTTTGTTCTTAGAACAGAATGATCAGGAACTGAGAAACCAGAACCACTGCGATCAGTGCTACGGGATAAGTTGCCGCATAAGCAGAAGCAACGTCGTCGGTACCTGCCGTGTTGATCAGTGTTCCAAGTGCAGGAGTGGAGGTCATACCACCGGTAAGAGATCCCAGGTTGTTGAGCAAGTTCAGCTTCAGCACGTACTTTGCAAAGAAGAAGCCTGCGATCATGGGAACGATGGTCATGAACACGCCGTAGAAGAAGTACTGCACGTCAAACATCTCAAAGAAGCCGTCGCCGCCGGAAATACCTGCACCAACAAGGAAGAGGAGCAGACCCAGTTCCTTGAAGATCTTCAAGGTGGATTCCTTGGGCATCAGAGCAAACTTTCCGATTCTGCCGAAGTGACCAAAGACAAGCGCGGTCATCAAGCATCCGCCGGTGGTGGTCAGCGAGAAGCAGGTTCCCGAAAGACCCTTTGCGGACAGGGGAATTTTGATCATACCGATGAAAATACCCACGATTGCCGCCAGCGCAAACACTGCAAAGCCGTGTCCGTCCAGCTCAAAAAGCTTGCCGGTGTACTTTTTCTTTTCCTTACCGTCTTCAACAACGGTGAGCTTCGCTCTTTCCTCAGCCATATTCGCCTTGGAAAGCTTGGGCACGATCTGTACGAACAGTACCACACCGATCACGCCGAAGATGTAAGCAATACCGTGACCTACCGATACAGCACTCTCATAAACGGCATCAACAGTTGCCTTTGCCGCAGAGAATGCAGGGGTGGAGGTAAGAGAACCAGAAAGCAGACCAACAACCATAGCAGTCAGCTCGTCGTTGTTCTGTGCAACGCCGGTCACTCTGCCCAGCATAATGCATGCCACTGCCGAAAGTCCGCCTGCCAAAATAACACCAGACCAAGCAGCACGTAAGACTTAAAGTTCTTCTTCATGTTGCCAAAGAACTTGGGGCCTGCAATGAAACCAACAGAGGTTACAAAGAGGATCAAACCCAGGCTTTCAACAATCTTCAATGCACTGGAGGTGTAGCTAACAGTTTCCTCAGCCAACTTGACAGTCAACTGTGCGTCCAGCACCTTGTAGAAGAAGCAACCAAACACCAGCGCCATAATAAACACGCCGGCATCGCCAAGGGAAACGCCCTTAATGGTAATTCTACCCAGAGCAAATCCCACTACAATGATCGCGAAGATCGAAAACATCAAAAATGTTACGCCGGTAATCGGGATAACACCGCCAAATAAAGTCATCTCAAACGTCCTCCCAATCTCTTAAAAGTCTGCTCTCTTAGTGTAGTTGGGAAGGAGCTTGGGCGAAACGGTCTCGGTCTCGATACCCGCATCGGTGATCTCTTGTTCAAACTTTGCAATATGATCAAGAGTCAGTGTGCCAACAGTGGTATTCTTTGCCTTTGCCGCCGCATTCTTACCTGCACTGCGTCCGAATACGATGATATCAAGCAGAGAGTTACCCATCAGACGGTTTCTGCCGTGGATACCGCCAACTGCCTCACCTGCAACAAACAGGTTTTCCACATTGGTGGTCATGCAGTCCTCGGTAATGTCAAGACCGCCGTTCTGATAGTGCAGTGTGGGGAATACAAGGATGGGCTCCTTACGGATGTCGATGCCGTACTTATCAAACATTCTCCACATTGCGGGGATTCTCTTCATGATGGTTCCCTCACCACCGAGGATCTCGATCATGGGAGTGTCCAGCCATACACCCTTGCCGTTGCCGGTGTCAACGCCGTTGTCTCTTGCGGTGCATTCACGGATAATGGAAGCAGCAGAAACGTCACGGGTCTCCAGCGGGTGCATGAACACTTCGCCGTTGGCGTTGACCAGCTTTGCGCCCAGAGAACGAACCTTCTCGGTTACCAGTGCACCGAAGATCTGCTCGGGGTAAGCCGCGCCGGTGGGGTGATACTGCAGGGTTTCAGCATAGAGCAGCTTTGCGCCCACTCTGTAGCCCAGCACCAGACCGTCTGCGGTTGCGCCGTAGTGGTTGGAGGTGGGGAAGCCCTGATAGTGCATACGACCTGCACCGCCGGTAGCGATGATCACGGTCTTTGCCTTGGCAACCAGCAGTTCCTCGGTCTCCATGTTCAGAAGCACCGCACCTGCCGCCTTGCCCTCTTCGTCAAGGATCAGCTCGATTGCGGAGGTAAAGTCCACAACGGGGATCTGACGATTGTATACTTCATCACGAAGGGTTCTCATAATCTCGGCACCGGAATAGTCCTTCGCCGCATGCATACGCTTTCTGGAGGTACCGCCGCCGTGGGTGGTTACCATGGTGCCGTCCTCGTACTTATCGAATTCAACACCCAGTTCACTGAGCCACTGAATTGCCTCGGGTGCATCGCACACCAGCTTTGCAAGCAGCTCTCTCTTTGCGGCATAGTGACCGCCGCCGAAAGCGTCTACAAAGTGGATCGCAGGAGAGTCGTTGGGCTTGTCAGCCGCCTGAATACCGCCCTCTGCCATCATGGTGTTGGCATCACCGATACGAAGCTTGGTCACGATCATGACATCAGCACCCGCTTCATGGGCTTCAATAGCCGCAGAAGCACCGGCACCGCCGCCGCCGATTACCAGAACGTCCACATCATAGTCGGGTGCGGACAGATCCACCGAGTCAGCGGTGATACGGCTGTGAGCCTGCAGAGTTGCCGCCAATTCCTTGGGCACCTTACCGCCCTTGTTGGGACCGATCTGCAGGATCTCAAACTGATCCTGTCTATAGTCAGGATGGAATTCTGCCAGCAGATCTTCCTTCTGCTTTGCAGTCATACGGGCAGGTTCCATTGCAACGTTCTGTTCTCTTGCCGCTTCTACAGCCTTAAGAGACTTCTGAAAATTCTCCGAATACATTGTCCGCCCTCCTTATTTCTCGATCTCTCTATTGTTATAGAGTTCTTTCATTTCTTCAACGGGTTTCTGCATCAGCGCTTCGATGAGTTCCTTGAAGGTGCCGTCCTTGATCTCCTTTACGCGGTCCTCCAGATGTCCGCAATCGGGAGCCAGGTACTTACCGTTGATTCTGCGCGCCAGCATTGCCACCTGGGGATGGGAAATGCCTGCGGGGCAACGAGAGGAGCATACGCCGCACATTACGCAGTCGAAGGACTCCTCAGCGCACTTTTCAAAGTCGCCTCTCTGAGCATACGCGATATACTGCATAACGTTCAGACCCTGGGTACAAGCCTTGGTGCAGGCATTGCATCCGATACAAGCATAGATCTCGGGATAGAGCTGCATCATCACCTGTTCGTTGGTCTTCACAGTTTCAATATCGTATACCTGCTTTACCAGGGGGAAGAAAGGCAGAGTTGCAATGTACATACCTTCTTCAACCTTGGTCTGGCAAGCAAGGCAAGCCTTTAATTCCTGCTGACCCTTGATACGGTAAATGGTTGCGCAAGCACCGCAAAAGCCGTTACGGCATCCGCAGCCGCGTACCAGCTGGTAGCCTGCATATTCCATTGCGCTCATGATGGTCAGATTTCCGGGAACCTGATACTTCTTACCGAAGAGAAAAATATTTACCATGTTTTCCATTCTCATTTCTCCTTCTCATCAATATTCGCCGGGCAGCTCGTCCAGTTCGTCAAAACGGAATACAGGTCCGTCCTTGCAAACATACTTGGAGCCTACATTGCATCTACCGCACTTACCGATACCGCACTTCATGCGCAGCTCCAGCGTGGTATATACCTGTGTTTTTTCAAAGCCCAGCGCCTGCAGACCCTCCAGAGTAAACTTGATCATGATGGGAGGACCGCACAGTACGGCGATCTTATCCGTATCAAAGTTCAGTTCCTTCACGTAGTTGGGCACAAAGCCTACATGTCCGTCCCAGCCTTCCTGCTCGCGGTCGATGGTCAGGTGTACATTCACACCCTCGTCGGTAGCCCATTCCTCGATGATCTCCTTGTAGTCCAGCAGATCATCCTTGCTTCTGGAGCCGTAAACGATGTCGATCTTGCCGTAACGGTCACGGTAGTGACGGCAGTAGTTGATTACAGAACGAAGAGGTGCCAGACCTACACCGCCTGCTACGAACAGCAGGTTCTTTCCTGCAAAGGCATCGTCCACAGGGAAAGGATTGCCGTAAGGTCCTCTGATGGTTACCTGCTGACCAACCTCAGCCTGGTGCAGCCACTCGGTAACGCATCCGCACTTTTTAATGGAGAATTCCATAAACTCGGTGTTTGTGGGGGCGGAGGTGATGGAGAACATCGCCTCGCCCACACCGGGGATAGACAGCATTGCGCACTGACCGGGTCTATGGTCAAATGCCTTCTTGCCATCGGGGGTGACCACTCTGAAGGTCTTGATGTCGGGGGTATCGATGCGCACATCGGTAATGACCCCAACGTAGGGAATCAAGGGTTCTCTCATCTCACTCATCTTTCTTACCTCCCAGAGTCTTCATAACCTTTACAATATTCATGGAAATGGGGCATTTTGCAAGGCATCTGCCGCATCCCACGCATCCAAAAATACCGTCGTTGTTTTCGGGATAGTATACCAGCTTGTGCATAAAGCGCTGACGGAATCTCTCAAGCTGAGAGTTTCTGTTGTTGCCGTGTGCCATTCTGGTGAATTCCGAATACATGCAGGAGTCCCAGCAACGGTAACGGATCACACCTCTGCCGGTGTTGAAGTCCTTGATATCATAGCACTGGCAGGTGGGGCAAACGAAGGTACAAGTACCGCATCCAAGGCAGGACTGAGACAGTTCCTTCCATTCGGGTGCATCAAAGTATTCCTTGGTCTTGCCGCCACCAAACTGTTCGGTATCCAGCCCAGCAAGAGGAAGCTTTTCCATAATTGCACGGGTCTTTGCCTGCTGTGCTTCCACAGCGGCACAGTCTGCTTCCTCGGTCAGTGCTTCCAGCGCTGCCAGCAGCTTTTCACCCTTTTCGGTATTTGCCTGCAGGTACAGATCCGCCTCGGTCTTCCAGGTGGTCACGTCGCCCTTGGGTGCTGCCGCGTCAATACCAAATGCCGCGCAGAAGCAGGTCTCGGTGGGTCTGGTACAAGCCATGGAAACGATCACGCCTTTTTCTCTCTTGGAAGCATAGTAGCTATCCTGGGGATCGGTGATGAACACACGGTCCAGAATGTCAAAGCTTCTTACATCGCAGGCTCTCACACCGAATACCACGAAATCCTTGCTTTCTTCTCTGATATCGGTGATCTCAATGTTCTTGCCCTCGGTCTTGAAGGTCATCAGATCTTCACTCTGAGGGAAGAAGAAATCCTTGGGGCTCTTTACAGTGTTGAGCGCATCGCTCATTTCTGTGCCCTCTTCCCATTTCTTATAGGATGCCGCACCGTTCTCGTCATTTACAGGCAGATACAGGTCTGCATTTTCAGCAATAGCGGCAAACAGCTTGTCAAGATTTGCAAGTGCACACTTACGCATTCTCTTCACCCCTTTCAAACACATCACCGGGCTCAACGTCGTTTGTGGTGTAGTTCACAAGAGGAGCTCTGGAACCAACCTCGGCACCTGCCTGGTATTCGCCGTAGTGGGTGTTGATATCCTTGATGAACTTTCTGTTCAGCAGGTGCAGAGGGATATCCTGAGGACATACTCTGGAGCACTCGCCGCAGTCGGTACATCTGCCTGCCACGTGGAAGGCACGGATGATATGGAACATCTTCTCTTCAAAGGTGCCCATGGGCGCCTTGGTCTCAGCACCCGAAACGGGGTTGTTAAACACGCACTTTTCGCAGGTGCATGCAGGGCAAACGTCTCTGCAGGCGTTGCAACGGATGCACTTAGACAGCTCCTTCTGCCAGAACGCAAAGCGCTCGTCGGGAGTCATTGCCTCCAGTGCGGCAACCTGGTCAAAGCGTCCGCTTTCCAGCACATCGCCCTCTTCGCCGATCAGCTCATCATACGCCACATGCTTCTTACTCTTGCAGTTGATGCATCTTTCGGCAAGAGCGTCTTCATAAGCGATCACCACGGGCGCGTCGTTATAAAGAGTGGTCACAGCAAGACCCTCTTCGGTGCTTTCAATTGCGGTGATACCCTCGCCTGCAATTGCCTTCACCTTGGAAACATCAGCCATGCCCTCGCAGGGGATACCCACTGCGTACACCTTTTCTCTGTCGAAGCGGTGCTCGGTGAGCAGCTGGTTGAAGCTGTATGTATCACAGGGCTTCAAGAACACCAGTACCTTGCTCTGGGTCTTGCGGGTATGGGCTACCAAATATTTGGAAAAGTTTGCGCCGCAGAAATCGCCCCAAACGAACTGTTCATTCAGCTCGTCCACGGTGGTGAACAGCGCGGGCGTTACGTCATAGGCAAATTCGCCCTGCTTCCAGCCAAGAACACCGGAAACAACGCCTTCATTTAATAAAGAGGCTGCTTTTTCGATCAGCACTTCACGAGTTATTTTTTGCATCGCAGATCCTCCAATCTCTTATTCTCGCCAAGAGCGGCGACCTTTTCGGCAAAATCATTCATGGTTGCGGCAAACTTTGCACCTTCAGCCGCAGACACCCACTCTACGCGGGTTCTTTCCTTCTCGATGCCCAGATAGTCCAGCATTGAGAAGAGCATTGCCATACGGCGGCGGGTGAAGTAGTTACCGGAGGTGTAGTGGCAGTCACCGGGATGGCATCCGCAGATGATGACACCGTCTGCACCTCTCTGGAAGGCGCGCAGAATGAACATGGGGTTTACTCTGCAAGAGCAGGGTACGCGGATGATCTTGACATCCGCAGGATATGCCAAACGGTTGTTACCGGCAAGGTCTGCACCGGCGTAAGAGCACCAGTTGCAGCAAAATGCCACGATCAAAGGCTTTTTTTCATTTACTTGCATATTGCATCCACCTCCGCAATGATTTGCGCGCTTGCAAAGCCGCGAAGATCCATCGCACCGGAAGGACAAGCAACTGTACAAGCTCCGCATCCCTGGCAAACCGCAGGGTTGACCTGTGCCACGCGACGGATCGCAGTGGTTCTGTCGGGCATACGGAATTCTTTATCAACATAGGTAATAGCACCGTAGGGGCATACACGCTCACAAGAGGAGCAACCGTTACACATCAGCTCGTTGGGGCTTGCAATGCAGGGGTTACCGGTGAGCTTATCCTTTGCCAGCAGTCCAATAACCTTGGATGCTGCCGCGCCTGCCTGAGAAACGGTCTCGGGAATATCCTTGGGACCCTGGCACGCACCGGACAGGAACACACCCGCGGTGGGGCTTTCTACGGGACGAAGCTTGGGATGTGCTTCAGTGAAGAAGTCGTTGGTATCCATACTTGCAGTCAGCATGGTTGCAAGAGGACGTGCAGACTTATCGGGCTCAATTGCCGCTGCCAGAACCACCAGGTCTGCGTCAATGTGCACCTGCTCGTCCATGATCAGATCGGAGCCCTGGACCTTCAGCTTCTTGCCCTCGGGGGTAACCTTGCCGACCATACCCTTGATGTAGTGTACACCGTACTCTTCTACGGCACGGCGATAGAATTCATCAAAGTTCTTACCGGGAGTTCTGACGTCAATGTAGAACACGTAAACCTCGGTATCGGGATATTTGTCACGCACCAGCATTGCATGCTTTGCAGTATACATACAGCAGATCTTGGAGCAGTATTCCTTGCCCTTTTCTGCGCATGCCGCGCAACGGGAGCCCACGCACTGTACGAATACGATGGTGTGAGGATGCTCAAGGTCAGAGGGACGAAGGAGCTTTCCTGCAGTAGGACCTGCGGCGTTGGTCAGTCTCTCAAATTCTAAAGAGGTGATGACGTCCTTAGACTGGCTGTATGCAAATTCATCGAACTTCTCCATGCTGATGGGGTTAAAGCCGGTAGCAACTACGATCGCACCGTACTTCTCTTCGATGATCTGATCCTGCTGTTTATAGTCGATGGCACCTGCGGCACAAACCTTTGCGCACACGCCGCACTTGCCGTTCTTCAGCATGTTGCAGGCATTGGGGTCAATGGTTGCAACCTTCGGCACTGCCTGTGCAAAAGGAATGTAGATGGCACGGCGGTTATCCATGCCCAGGTTGAATTCGTTGGGAACGTTCTTCTGAGGACATTTTTCGGTACATGCACCGCAACCGGTACAAATGTCTTCATTTACATAACGTGCCTTCTTCTTGATCTTTACATCAAAGTTGCCGACAAAGCCCTTTACCTCCTGCACTTCACTGTAAGAGAAGATGCGGATCTTGTCATTCTGTGCCACATCCACCATCTTAGGAGTGAGGATACAAGCCGCACAGTCAAGGGTGGGGAAGGTTTTGTCAAGCTGTGCCATCTTACCGCCGATGGTGGGCTTGGTCTCTACGATATCTACAGGGAAGCCTGCATCTGCGATATCAAGAGCGGTCTGAATACCTGCGATACCGCCGCCGATCACCAGCGCACGCTTGGTCACGGGCGATTCACCGGGCGTTAAGGGCGCGTTGAGGTTTACCTTTGCAACTGCCGCCTTACCCAGAATGATTGCCTTTTCGGTACCGGTGGGGATGTCCTTATGTACCCAAGAGCACTGCTCACGGATGTTTGCAATTTCAACCATGTAGGGGTTGAGGCCTGCAGCCTGTGCCGTCTTGCGGAAGGTTGCCTCGTGCATACGGGGCGAGCAGGAGCAGACAACGATACCGGTCAGGCGATATTCCTTAATGGCATCCTTGATCATGTTCTGACCTGCCTGGGAGCACATATACTGATAGTTGGTGGAGAATACAACGCCGGGTTCATTCTTCAGGGCATCGGATACTGCCTGCACGTCTACCGTACCTGCAATATTGCTTCCGCACCAACATACGAATACACCAATTCTTTGCATTTTGCGTTTTCCTCCTTATTACTTTGTGTACTTTCTAAATGCGCTGACGATCGCCTGCTGAGGCAGATCCTCGTCCAGCTTCGCGGGTACATCGTCTGCCTTCATGTGGTTGGCGCCCTGGCGTCTGGTTGCCACCAGGCGTACTGCCTCCACCAGCTTTGCGGGCTCTACCCCTCTGGGGCACCTTTCCACGCATGCAAAGCAGGTCAGACATCTGTACAGCGATTCGGTGTTTAACAGCGGTTCAATGTTTCCGTTTTCCACCATGACCACAAATTCATGAGGATGGTATTCCATCTCCTCATAAGCGGGACAGGTAGCGGAGCATTTTCCGCAACGCATACATTTCTTGGGGTTGACACCGCTGATGCGGATCAACTCTTCCTTTAAATTATTATTCTGCTGACTCATCGGCATCCTCCTTAACGCCGAGCGCTTCTGCAAGCAGCTCGGTAAAGTATACTACGGGAAGCTCTTCTTCGTGCTTTTCAAGATTGTACTTGCAAAGCGGACAAGCGGTGATCATACGGCTTGCACCAAAGGACTTGGCGTTTTCTGTAATAGACTGGCTCTTCTTCTCGGCAAATGCGGGATTCTCCATGGTCACATAACCGCCGCAGCATTCGTTGCGCTTGTTATAGATCACGGGCTCACCGCCAAGGGCTCTGATCAAGTCCTCAATGATCTTGGGGTTTTCGGGATCGTCCATCTTCATCACCGTGCCGGGACGAAGAAGCAGACATCCGTAATACACCGCGATCTTTTCGCCGTTCAGAGGCTTAACCACCTTTTCCTTGATCTTGTCAAAGCCCACTACATCGCGAAGCAGCTCTAAGTAGTGGTACACCTTGGTGGTTCCGTCATATCCGCCCTCTGCAGCCATGTAACGGTTTACCTTATCGGCAAATTCCTTATCGGTCTGCACCTGGTGGTTGGTCTGCTTGACCACATTGTGGCAGGCGGAGCACACAGTCACCAGCACCTGTTCCTTATCCTGTGCCGCCTTGAGCACACGTACGGAAGAAAGCTTGGTAGCAACCTCGTCTTTTGAGGTGGTAAACACACCGCCGCAGCACTGCCAGTTTTCTATTTCTTCAAGGGTCACACCCAACACCTCGGCACAGCGGCGGGCATATTCGTCCAGCTTTACTGCCTTGGTCTTGAGGGTACACCCGGGGAAATAACTTACCTTCATTTTCGTTCCTTTCTTGCAACCGCCAAAGCATCTTCAAACGGCTGCCGCGGCGTTTTTCGCCGCATAGAATTTCATTTTCCATCACTTCCGCATCAAAGCGGAAGTGATGGATCATTTGAAAGATCAGTTTTAAAGGGTTTTTAAACCATTTCTTCGGGATGGAACACTTCGTCAAACTTTTCAGCGGTCAAGAAGCCCAGTTCCACGCAAGCTTCCTTCAAGGAAATGTTGTCCTTAAATGCCTTCTTTGCAGTCTTTGCCGCGTTTTCATATCCGATGTAGGGATTGAGCGCGGTAACCAGCATGAGAGAATTATGCAGGTTGTCATGCATCTTTTCTCTGTTTGCCTTGATACCTACAGCGCAGTTCTTATTGAAGGAAAGGATCGCTTCAGCAAGGAGTCTGCCGGACTGCAGGAAGTTGTACATTGCCACGGGCATGAAGACGTTGAGCTCAAAGTTACCCTGAGAAGCGGCAATGCTGATGGTGGTGTCGTTACCCATAACCTGAACGGCTACCTTGGTCACAGCCTCACACTGTGTGGGGTTTACCTTACCGGGCATGATGGAAGAGCCGGGCTCGTTCTCGGGAATGAATATCTCACCGATACCGAGACGGG
>JAFTMP010000239.1 GCA_017452335.1 Clostridia bacterium | reverse complement strand
GTAATCAGCAGGTTGTTGGTTCGACTCCGATCACCAGCTCCATATGGGGGATTTCCCGAGCGGCCAAAGGGGGCAGACTGTAAATCTGTTGTCACTGACTTCGGTGGTCCGAATCCACCATCCCCCACCAGAAAAAAGCACTTGCAATAGCAAGTGCTTTTTTCAATGATGTTTGCCTTTGGCAAATGATGACGGCTACGCCAATGATGACGGCTTCGCCTAATGATGTGTGGCTTCGCCACATTTTATGGCAAACATCGCATCATTGCGAAACGAAGTGGAGCAACATCATTTTGAGCGAAGCGAAAAAACATCATATCGCCGCAGGCGATGCATCATTTGACAAGCAACTGATTGTGTGATATAATATTGAAAAGGAGATGCAGACATGAAAGAAAACAAACTTGTCGAGCTTTCAATGGACTTTTCCGTTGATATTATTAATCTCGTTAAACATCTAAAAGCAAACCACGAAACGATTATTGCCAATCAAATCGGCAGAAGCGGCACCTCAATCGGAGCAAACATTCACGAGGCGCAATATGCACAGGGTACTAAAGATTTTATATCAAAATTTGAAATTGCCCTCAAAGAAGCAAGCGAAACAGGATATTGGTTGGAATTGCTTTACAGAACAAAGTATATTGATGAGCAAACATTCAAAATGTTATCATCTAAATGCACCTCACTCCGAGTAATGCTTATTGCATCGTGTAAAACCGCAAAGGAGAATGCAAAATGAAAAAGTGGTTCGTTGAGGATTGGGCGTTTGAATTAACCGCGATCGAAGGAAAAGCCGCTCAGTGCAGACTTGGTTTGGAAAAAGGAGATAAGTTCACATTTTCATACGCCTGTCCGGCAGGAATGTGTCCAAGAGTAATGGCACAGGTGTATACATGGTGTGAAGTTATCCGATGTGGTGGAGAATTCACTCATCGAGGTTCAAAAGAAAAGTATGGAATGAATTTAGTTTGTCCTTGCGGTTGTATTCATTTTTATCTCAAAGCTATACCGATAAACAGAGATGAAAACGGAAAAGCTTTACCGAACAATCCAAGACCGAGAGATTAAAGTGTACCTTTTCTTCTCTTTTACCTCGATTTTTGACCTTTTATCCATTGCGAAAGCAATGGCATATCATCAAGGGCGGCTAACCGCCCGTGTATCTCATCAGTCCGTAAAGACTGTATATCATCACGCGCGGCGTGTATAAAAAGTTTTCGCAATGATGATATACAAGACTTCGTCTTGATGATATGCAATTCCTTGCAGATTTGATGATATACAATGCTTCGCATTGATTTATTAGCAAATATATTGCATACATTCCCCTAAAATCGGTAACAGGATAACACTATGGAACATTCGTATTACGCCAAAATAACAGATATTCACGAATTACACTATTTTCATTCCGATTATGTGCGGTGGTTGGACCCCGAAGCAGACTTCCAACCGATCAAAGAGTATTTTTGCAATTTTGATATTCATAATGACACCGACACCTATTTCGGCATCAACTTGAAAGAACTAAAAACAACCTATTCCCTTCACAAGCATGCCGCAGGGCGTCTTTGCGGTTTTATAGAAAACGGAAAGATCCTCTCCTTCGCAAACGTCGAATTTTGCACACAAAAGGAATGGGAACTTGGTGCCATCAGCACGCACCCCGACTATATGGGAAAGGGATTTTCAAAGGCAGTTTGCTCATTCGCTACCCGGTATATCCTTGAGCATCATCGCGTTGCAATTTGCCAAACGCACCCATCCAATTTTGCAATGCAGGCTGTCATGAAACAGATCGGCATGAAGCAATACCTGCCCAACAGAGAATAACCGTATAACGATCAGGGGGTGTCTCAAATGCATTCTGCATTTTGTAGACACCCCATGTTTTTTGCCTTGTTGGTTAAAAACCGCCATTTCGCCTCCTTTCGGAGGCGAAAACGGCAAATTCCCGGGCACGAAAAAGCCTCCCCAAGGCTTTTTCGCGCGAGGGGCTGTCTCAAATTGCAAATTTGAGACAGACAGTCATTATGGTTTATCACCACAATGATGAAAACATCGTATACAAATTGAATAGAATATGGTAAAATAGAGGAGCCGAGAAGGTCGTAAAGGGATTGGTATTTAACAAATCCGTGAGACAGACTGATCAAGGCTCCTTTAGTGTACCACATAATGTTGCCGTGGAGATACGAGCACGCAGGACAGCCAACAAGCTAAGAAAGGAGCCCATCGGCTCGAAACAAGCAACTTCGGAGGTTAAAATGGAAGTAGTATACGAGCGATGCTGTGGGATTGACGTGCATAAAAATATGCTCATGGTTTGTATTTTTACAGGCGTCAGAAAAAAAGAGATCAGAGAATTTGGAACCATGACAGAAGATATCCAAAAGCTTGCAAAATGGATCAAGGAAACAAATTGCCAAGTCGCTGCAATGGAAAGTACGGGAGTGTATTGGAAACCTGTATATAACATACTCGAAGGCGAAGGAATCGAACTAATAGTTGTTAATGCTCAACATATAAAGGCGGTTCCGGGAAGAAAGACGGATGTCAAGGATGCCGAATGGATAGCGGATTTGGTGAGACACGGTCTGGTAAAAGCAAGTTTTGTTCCAAGCCGTGAGCAAAGAGAATTGCGAGAAATGGTACGATACCGTAATGAGATCGTAAACGAAAGAGCCCGAGAGCTAAACAGAATACAAGCAGTTTTGGAAGGTGCAAACATAAAGCTTTCAAGCGTTGTTACGGATATTTCTTGTAAATCATCTATGGAAATTCTCCACGCTATTATAGACGGAAAAACTGATGTAGAATACTTGTGCACTTTGGCTAAAGGTAAACTGAAGGATAAAATTCCGGAATTGAGAAAAGCCTTAACCGGTAGCGTAGGTTTTCACCAGATGCAAATGTTGAAGCTTCAATTAGAACATATAGATTTTCTTTCGAGATCTATAGAAGAAATGGATGAAGATATTAAAAAAAAACTGAATATTGTGGGGAGCAGATAGAGTTACTTGACGAAATACCGGGTATTGCAAGAAGAAGTGCGGAAAGAATCATAGCTGAAACCGGAATTGAAATGAAGCAATTTCACAATGCAGATCATTTTGCATCGTGGGCGGGACTTGTTCCGGGCTGTAACGAAAGTGCCGGAAAGAAAAAGAGTTCCCGAATACGAAAAGGAAACCTGTTTTTGAAATCCACATTAGTTGAATGTGCCCATTCCGCTATTCGCCATAAAGATAGTTACTTCTATGCAAAATACTGTAAAATTGCTGCTCGCAGAGGCGGCAAACGCGCCATTGTTGCTATTGCTCATAGTATGTGTCTTGCTATTTACCATATCCTTCTGAACAAAGAACACTTTTACGATTTGGGTTCAGATTATTTCAATACCATCTATGCCGAGAGAATAAAAAAGCGAAACATTCAATCCCTCGAAAAGTTGGGATTTTCAGTCTCGCTTTCTTAATTTGTTTCTTCATATCATACTCGGCAAGCTCCGGTTTCGGCGCTTGCTTTTTTGGTATGCTCTTTTTTATTTGTGGCTGTTATCGGTTTTCAGGACAGCCCCTTTTAAAATTAAATATCAAAAGTTTTCAATTTACCTATTGACAAAGTAGGTAAAACGTGCTATACTCTATACACCTACTAAAGAGGTAGGTAAAAAAGAAGCGGTGAGCCCTCTGCAAAGACATCGGATGCTCGGTGTCTACCACACGATGACCCTTACGCTCCTTAAATATACTTATTCATTGAAAGGAATTCGTCATGTCAAAAATTTACACTTCCGCAGATCAGCTCATCGGTAACACCCCGCTGTTGCGCCTAACACACATTGAAAAAGAATACGCTCTTGAAGCCACCCTGCTTGCAAAGCTTGAATACTTCAACCCCGCAGGGTCTGTCAAGGACAGAGTGGCAAAGTCGATGATCGACGATGCCGAGCAAAGGGGCGTTCTTCACAAAGACTCCGTGATCATCGAGCCCACCAGCGGAAACACCGGCATTGGGCTTGCCTCGGTTGCCGCCGCAAGGGGCTACCGCACCATCATCGTGATGCCCGACACCATGTCGGTGGAGCGGAGAGTGCTGATGACGGCATACGGCGCCGAGCTGGTTTTGACCGACGGCAGTAAGGGAATGAAGGGAGCAATTGAAAAGGCAGAAGAGCTTGCAGAGACCATTCCCCATGCCTTCATCCCCGGTCAATTTGAAAATCCCGCAAACCCCAAAGCACACTTTGAAACAACCGGTCCCGAAATTTGGAAGGACACCGACGGCAAGGTGGATCTCTTTGTTGCAGGCGTGGGCACGGGTGGCACCGTCAGCGGTGTGGGTAACTACCTAAAGAGCCAAAATGACAAGATCAAGGTGGTTGCCGTGGAGCCTGCCTCCTCCCCTGTTTTGTCGGGCGGTGCGGCGGGTCCTCACAAGATCCAAGGCATCGGCGCTGGGTTTGTACCAAAGGCGCTTGACACCACCATCTATGATGAGATCATCACCGTAGAAAACGAAGATGCCTTTGCCGCAGGCAGGCAGATCGGTAAAAGCGAGGGAATTCTCGTGGGTATTTCCTCGGGTGCGGCGGCGCATGCGGCAATCGAGCTGGCAAAGCGCCCCGAAAACAAGGGCAAGACCATCGTGGTGCTCTTCCCCGATACCGGAGACAGATACCTCTCCACACCCCTTTTTGCAAACTGAACACACTATAAAAAACGAAGGCGCGTCAAAAAATCTGCGCTCTTCGGAAAGGAGTTCTATGATCTATCTTGACAATGCCGCCACCACCAAAATCAGCCGCGGCGCCCTTGATGCGATGATGCCCTATTTTGAAAGCATTTACGGCAACCCTTCAAGCCTGCACACCGCAGGTCAGCAAGCCGCCGAGGCACTCTTTGATGCCCGCACCCGTATGGCAGGACTGCTTGGATGCGATGCAGGGGAGATTTATTTCACCTCGGGCGGCAGTGAAGCGGATAATCAAGCCCTCCTTTCCGCCGCCGCGATCGGGGCAAGAAAGGGCAAAAAGCACATTATTTCCACCGCCTTTGAGCATCACGCCGTTCTGCACACCCTTCAAAAGCTCGAAAAAGAAGGCTTTGAGGTCACTCTGTTGGATGTGCACGAGGAAGGAATCGTTGATCCCGAGCAGGTAAAGGACGCCATCCGTCCCGACACCTGCCTTGTGACGGTGATGTACGCAAACAACGAGATCGGTACCATCCAGCCCATCAAGGAGATCGGTGCTGTCTGCCGTGAAAAAGGGGTGCTCTTCCACACCGATGCGGTACAGGCAGTAGGACATTTGCACATTGATGTGAAAGAACAAAACATAGACATGCTCTCCCTTTCGGCGCACAAGTTCCACGG
>JAFTMP010000238.1 GCA_017452335.1 Clostridia bacterium | reverse complement strand
GGATTGATGAGGGTCATGTGAGGAATGGTGCGCATGATGCCGATATCTTCAAGGCACTGGTGGGTAGCACCGTCGGGACCAACGGTGATGCCTGCGTGAGAAGCGCAGACCTTCACGTTCAGATTGGGATATGCCGCGGTGTTGCGGATTTGCTCGAAAGCTCTGCCCGATGCAAACATTGCAAAGGAAGAAACGAAAACGGTATAGCCGGATGCTGCAAGACCTGCTGCAACACCTACCATGTTTCCCTCAGCGATACCTGCGTTAAAGAAGCGATCGGGGAAAGCCTTTTTAAAGGTAGCGGTTTTGGTGGAGCCGGAAAGGTCGGCGTCCATTACAACGATCTTATCATTTTCTTTTCCAAGCTCTACAAGTGTCTCACCGTAGGTTACTCGTGTTTCTTTTTTTACTGTAGCTGACATTTCATTGCCATCCTTTCTTCTCAAAGTCCGTAGGCCTGTGTCAATTCCATGACAGCCTGTTCGTATTCATCTTTCTTGGGGGCAACACCGTGCCAACCGGCTTTGTCTTCCATAAAGGAAACGCCCTTACCCTTGGTGGTGTTACAAATGATGGCGCAGGGCTTACCCTTGACGGTCTTAGCATACTCGGTTGCTTTCTCGATTTCTTCAAAATCGTGACCGTTGATGCGCTGTACCTCCCAGCCAAAGGCTTCAAAGCGCTTGTCAATGGGCTCGGGGGAGAGGACATCGGTGGTTCTGCCGTCGATCTGCAGACCGTTTGCGTCAACAAACACAGTCAGGTTATCTAACTTGTAGTGAGAAGCAAACATAGCTGCTTCCCAAATTTGTCCTTCTTGAATCTCGCCGTCTCCTGTTACCGCGTAAACACGGTAAGACTTGTTTTGGAGCTTTGCGGCGATTGCCATACCGCAAGCGTTGGAAAGTCCAATACCCAAGGATCCTGTAGAAATATCCACACCGGGCGTCTTGTTCATATCGGGATGCCCCTGAAGCTTTGAGTCGATCTTACGAAGCGTCTTTAAATCTTCAACAGGGAAAAAGCCCCTGTGTGCCAAAACGGAATAGAGAGCAGGTGCGGCGTGTCCCTTAGAGAGGACAAAGCGATCTCTGTCTTCAAATTTAGGTTCCTCGGGACGAACATTCATTTGTGCAAAGTACAAATAGGTGAGAATGTCCGCGCAAGAAAGCGATCCGCCGGGATGTCCGGAGCCGGCTTGATAGGTTCCTTCGATGATGCCCAAGCGCACCTTTCCCGAAATTTTTACAAGTTCATTGAGTTGTGTCTTATCCATGATAACAACCTTTCTTCACAACATAGTAAGCGATCATACCGTTACCTTATAACATTATGATATTTGTCGGTAGGATGGTTTTCGATCTTGCGACAGCAGGCGAACAAAAACGCCACAATACGCAGTATATGCATTGTACTATTATTTTCGTTTTTTTTCAAGTCTTTTCTGAAAAAATATCTGATTATTTTTAAATAATTTTAACATTTGAATCTGAAATGCGCATGCTATGGCATAATCTTTAATTGGACTTTGCGCATTGATCGACACAGAGAGGGGATTTATGCGAAATGGAGAAGGGAGATAAGAAATGGAACTGAGTGAATATCGTATAACTGCCAATGACGGCAAGACGTTAATGAGCTTTCACAGTTATGTGGACGAAAATCTGAGCGAGGAATTACATGAACGGGTATTGAAATGTGTGCAAATGCTCTGCAAAGAAGCTGTTGAGCAATATGGACAAAGGATCCTTGCGCAGTATGAATCGAATGCGGATCGAAACAAAAGGATGCATACTTTAGCAGTCAGATGTGAAATAATGGTATCGGATCAGGCTGTTGTCGGTAAACACGAAGCGAAACTCAAAGTGGTTTTTAAGAAAGGCTTCAAAAAGCTGTTTGAATTTGAAGAAAAATTGTGCTATGAGCCGAAATGGAAACTGTTTTATATCGGATAATTTGTTAAAAAACATGAGAAATAATGCAACAAAAAGGAAAAAGGGTATTGCAAAAAAATGGATTTTATGATACAATCATCTCGATTTGAATTTTGGGTGACATTTATGAACGATAAGAGATCCGAGTATCGATTTTGGTTGCTGTTTGGGCAACTGGGTTTTACGGTCGTATCGCCGATCGTCGCGTTTTGGTTTCTTTCAGTGCTGTTGGATCATTATTTTGCAACGCCCGATTGGCTGATGGTCGTACTGATCCTTTTGGGGCTTGCCACGGGTCTGTCCGGTGCAGTGAAGCAGCTTTGGGCGATCGCCAAAAGGGAAGACATGAGGGAAAAGGAAAAGAAGGGGGAGCACTCAGATGAAAAATGATAACGGATATGTAGCCGTTGCAAAGCAGACATTGGTCGTGCTTGCGATGTCATTTGTTGCAGTGGTAATTGCTCAGCCTGTTTTTTATTTGCTTTCCACAACAGGAATCTTTGAATGGTCTCTTTCGCGGTTTCTTTTTGGTTCGCTTTACGGCATGATCTTGGGTGTTGGTAATTTTTTTGCCATGGCGGTATCCCTTGTTTTGCTTACTGCAACAGCACAGGATGCCAAAGAAGGAAAGGCACGTGCGCAATCCGTTTATTTACTGCGTCAGTTGGTATTGATCGGCTTCGCTGTAGTGGGGTGCCTGTTGCCTGTGTTTCATATTGTTGCTGTGCTCGGTGCACTTGCGCTGACGCAACTGGTTATTGCTGTTTATGCTTTTGTCGGAAACTTGATCTCGATGAAGAAAGAGCCTCCGATCTCTGCGGGTACTGTTCAAGATACACCCGTAGAGGAAAACGAAGAGGAAGATCGGACTTCTTCGGAAAATTCGGAAAATAAGGAAGACGAGTGAGACTATGGAAGCTAAGAAAAAATGGTACACAAAATGGTATAATATAGTCATTCCTGCGTTGATGATCGCGCTTATCGCGTTTGGTATTTTTCTCTCTGCATCAAATCTGGGCGCAACGGTTCCTGTTGACGAAAACGCCGAACAGCCTTTTGTTTCTATTTCCGGTTCCCGTGTGCTCTTGAAGGTGGATTTACGAACCTTATTCGGAGGGGCAAGCGGAGAGCTCAGTGATCCCGAATCAATGATTTCACCGATCTATGAGTTTTGTCTTACCGATACGCAGGTCAATTCCTTTTTGATCGTGGCGGTGCTTGGGCTTTTCTGTTTTTGGCTGACAAGAGACCTAAAGCTCAAACCCGAAAGCAAGCGGCAGATCATTGCCGAGTTCCTGGTTGAAAAGGTTCAAGAGATGATTAGAGGGAACATGTGTGAGGCTTTTGTGCCTCAATTTGCCCCCTTTATTGCCGCTTTGATGGCACTTTCTGCGCTTTCCAATCTTTCGGGTCTTCTTGGATGGTATCCCCCTACTGCGGAGGTAAACACCATCATTGGCTGGACGATCGTAGTATTTATCCTTACAATGCGTCAAAAGCTTCGTCCCGGTATACCTCACTATGTGAAGGGGCTGTTGCAGCCTGTATTTGTGATGCTGCCCATCAACATTCTGGGTGAGTTCTCGAGTTCCATTTCCATGACATTCCGTCATTTCGGTAATATTTTCTCGGGTGTTGTTATTTCCGCGCTTCTTTCTTCTTCACTGACTGCGCTGTCGAATTTCGTGTGGAATGTATTGGGGCTTGGCGGTGTTCTTTCCGAGTTTGCCTTTGCACGCATCGGTATTCCTGCTATTCTTTCCATCTACTTTGATATTTTCAGCGGATGCCTGCAGGCTTTCATCTTCTGCACGCTGACGATGATGAATATTTATCTTGCTTATGAAGACAGCAATGATGCTATTGCTGAGATCAAAGTGAAAAAGGCAGAAAAAGCGGCAAGAAAAGCTTCAAAGAAGGCTGAAAAAGCCGCAAAGAAAGGTTAAATTTAAAATTTAAATATAATTATTTATTTCTGGAGGAAAAATTATGTTAAACGTACTTTCTGTTTTGAACGATGTTGCAAGTGCCGGTGCATTTTCCGGTATTACCGATGAGGGTCTCATTGGTGCAGCTGCTTGTCTTGGCGCAGGTATTGCTGCTCTTACCGGTCTTGGTCCCGCACTGAGCCAGGGTTATGCTGCATCCAAGGCTTGTGAAGCTGTTGGCAGACAGCCCGAGAGCGTAGGTGCTGTCAGATCCACTCTGATTCTTGGTTGTGCTCTTGCAGAGACCACCGGTATTTATGCTCTGGTTATTGCTCTTCTTCTGATCTTCTTGAAGTGAGGCAAAAAGAAAGCTCTTTTGTTTCTATATTTTAAGAAGGAGAACAGTTGATGATCGAGCAAATTATGTTGTCAGATGCAGTAAGCCTGCTGAATTTTCCTGTAATCAGAATTGATTTTTGGACGATTATCATTTCTCTTGGCAATTTACTGATTCTTTTTCTTCTCGTAAAGAAGTTTTTATTCAAGCCCGTACAAAAGATCTTCGATCAGCGCAAGGAGCAGGTGGATGCCGTTTACCGCGAGGCAAACGATGCAAAGGATGCTGCACAGGCGGATAAAAAGTATTACGAGGAACGTCGTGCCAATGCACAGATCGAAGCGGATGCCATCGTGAAGAGAGCGACCGAGCAGGCTAAAAAAGCAGGCGAGGACATCATCAGCGATGCTAATGCCGAGGCGGCAGCACTGAAGAATAAGGCTGAGCGCGAAATTGCTCAGGAAAAAACAAAGGCAATCAATGATGCCAAAAATGAGATCGCATCTATTTCTGTTCAGATTGCAGAGAAAATCGTGAACAGAGAAATCAAAGAGGAAGATCAAAAAGATTTTGTAAACCGTTTTGTAAACGATTTGGATGAAAGCAACTGAGTTTTATTGCTACGAAAGGAGTGCTTCCGATGGACAAGCTGGCGATGGAATACGGCGGCGGGCTTTTTGAGCTTGCCGAAGAAGAAAAGCTGAGTGAACAGCTTTTGGATCAGGTTCGCGCACTTGCGGCGATTTTTAAGGAAAACCCCGGATACGCGCGCTTAATGGATTCCCATAGCGTGACACGCGCGGAAAAAACGGAATTGATCCGCACAGCATTTGACGGACGCATTCACCCCTATCTTTACAATTTTGTCTGCCTAATGGCAGATAGAGGATATTTTTCGTCCATACCCGCATGCTTTGAGCGTTTTGAGGAGTGCTACAGACAAAGCCGCGGCATTATTGTCGTGAAGGTTACTTCTGCTGTTGCTCTTACTGAAGAGCAGAAAAGCAGAGTACAGGCAAGTGTGGAAAGAAAGACCGGGAAGCGTGCTGAGATGCAGTGCGTGGTGGATCCGGATTTGATAGCCGGTTTGCGCGTGGAGGCAGACGGGAAACTGTTTGAAAACAGCGCAAAGAGCAAGTTTGAAGAGATCAGACGTCTTTTACAAACTGCCGTGACCGGCGAAAATACTTGAGGAAGGAGCGCTTGTTCCCAAGAGTGGGGATAAGGATCGGTTAAATGAATCTCCGTGCAGAAGAAATCAGCAGTATCATAAAAAATCAGATACGCGACTATCAGCAAAAGACCGAGTGCAGTGAAACGGGAAGCGTGATTCTCGTTGGAGACGGAATTGCCAAGGCGCAGGGACTTGAGAACTGTATGGCACACGAGCTTTTGGAATTTGAGGGCGGCGGATACGGCATGGCGCTCAATCTGGAAGAACACTTGGTTTCTATTGTGTTGTTGGACAACAGTGCAGATATTCGCGAAGGCACTATTGTAAAAAGAACGGGTAATGTTGTGTCGGTTCCCGTTGGCGAAGCGTTGCTTGGCCGTGTTGTAAATGCGTTGGGTATGCCCATTGACGGCAAGGGTCCCATTGCATATACAGGAACAAGACCCATCGAGTCTCCCGCTCCCGGAATTATTAAGAGAAAGAGCGTTTCTGTCCCTTTGCAGACGGGTATCAAGGCTATCGACAGCATGATCCCCATTGGCAGAGGTCAGAGAGAGTTGATTATTGGTGACCGTCAGACCGGTAAAACAACCATTGCTATCGACACCATTATCAATCAAAAGGGGCAGGACGTTATTTGTATTTACGTAGCGATCGGTCAGAAGAATTCTACAGTGACCCAGCTTTGCGAAACGCTGACTCAAAGCGGTGCGATGGGGTATACCGTTGTGGTTTCTGCGTCTGCATCTGAATTGGCTCCCTTGCAGTATATTGCACCCTATGCGGGCTGTGCAATGGCTGAGTATTTTATGGCGCAAGGCAAGGATGTGCTGATCGTTTATGACGATCTTTCCAAGCATGCTGTGGCATACAGAGCCCTGTCGTTGCTCATTCGCCGTCCTCCGGGGCGCGAAGCATATCCCGGCGACGTATTCTATCTGCATTCAAGACTTCTTGAAAGAGCGGCTCGTCTGGCACCCGAATACGGCGGAGGAAGCATTACTGCCCTTCCCATTATTGAGACGCAGGCGGGCGACGTATCTGCTTATATTCCTACCAATGTCATTTCCATTACAGATGGTCAGATCTTCTTGGAAACAGAACTGTTCCATGCAGGTGTTATGCCTGCGGTAAACCCCGGTATCTCTGTTTCAAGAGTTGGCGGTAACGCGCAGACGAAGGCGATGAAGAAGGTTGCAGGTACACTGAAGCTGGTGTATTCTCAGTTTAGAGAACTGCAGTCTTTTGCACAGTTTGGTTCTGACCTTGATGCGGATACCAAGGCGAGACTTGCTAAGGGTGAACGAATTGTGCAGATTCTCAAGCAGGATAAGAATACTCCTGTCAGCATGGAAAAGCAGGCTGTGATTATTTATGCGGTAATCAACGGATATTTGGATCAAGTACGTATTGATCAAGTTTCCCGTTACGAAAAGGAGCTTTACGACTATCTCGATGTTAAGGGACTGGGTTTGCTTCAGACTATCCGCACCACCGGCAAGTTGGATGATGAGACGACTGCAGAATTGAAGGCGCTTCTTGAGTCTTTTGGGAAAGAGTTTATTTCTTGATTCAAAAGTCGTTTAGTGTATATATTTTTAAAAGGACGAAAAAGGTATGGGAACTTCCGCTAAAGCGCTGAAAATTCGAATAAAGAGCGTACAATCTACCGAGCATATTACCCGTGCTATGCAGTTGGTCGCATCCTCGAAGCTTCGCAGAGCAAGCGAGCGTATGGAGAGAGGCCGTGCCTATTTCAAAACCATGCAAGAGGTTTTTGCTGGGATCTCCGAAAGCGGGTATAATGAGGAGTCGGTTTACTATTGCCCTAAGAACTGCGGTAACACCTACATGATCGTAATTGCGGGTGATAGAGGATTAGCAGGTGGGTACAACAACAATGTATTTAACCTGGCACGTTCTATCGAGGGAGATCAGAATGTGACGATCCTGCCGATCGGCAAGAAGAGCTATGAATACTTTAGCAAAAAAGGGTATGCATTGGATGGGGGACTTTGTCCTGTGGATGATCTTACCAAAGAAGATTGTGCACGAATTGGCAAGAATATTGCAGCATCGTATGTACAGGGTAAGTATGACAGAGTTGTGATTGTATTTACGAATTTTGTGAATATGCTCTCCCAAATACCTGCTGAAATCCAAGTTTTACCTCTGGAAAAACCTGAAAACACGAAAGGTGAACAGTCGTTCACTCTCTATGAACCCTCTGCAAGTGCCGTACTTGGTGCGGTGATTCCCGAGTATTTGTCGGGAATGCTTTACAGCGCAGCTTGTGAGAGTATTGCTTGTGAGCAGGCAGCGCGCAGAAATGCTATGGATAGTGCTACAAAGAATGCAGACGAGATGATTGAAAAGCTCAGTCTGCAGTATAACCGTGCAAGACAGGGTGCAATCACCCAGGAGATCACCGAGATCGTAGCGGGCTCCGAACAATAAGACCAATTCTTAAGAAAGGCATTGCGCAACAATGAGTAAAAAAGCAATCGGAAAAATTACGCAGGTTATCGGACCTGTTGTAGACGTCCGTTTTGAAGACGGACAGTTGCCTGAGCTGCTGAATGCGCTTGAAATTGAAAACGGCGGTCAGACAATGACTGTTGAGGTGGCACAGCATATCGGTGACAATGTGGTTCGGTGCATTGCCATGTCCTCTACCGACGGCTTGACGAGAGGTGCTGATGTTGTAGATACCGGCAAAGGCATTACCGTCCCCGTAGGCAATGAGACGTTGGGCAGAATTTTTAATGTACTTGGTGAGCCTGTGGATGAGCAGCCTGCTCCCAATACAGAGGAGCGCTGGCCCATTCACCGTCCTGCGCCCACATTTGAAGAACAGCAGACCTATACCGAGATCCTGGAAACCGGTATCAAGGTCGTTGATTTGATCTGTCCCTATGCAAAGGGTGGTAAGATCGGTCTGTGTGGTGGTGCCGGTGTTGGTAAGACCGTGTTGATCATGGAGTTGATCAACAACATTGCCAAGCAGCACGGCGGCATCTCTGTATTCTCCGGAGTAGGAGAACGTACGAGAGAAGGAAATGACCTGTACAACGAAATGAAGGAATCGGGGGTAATCAATAAAACTGCCCTCGTGTATGGTCAGATGAACGAGCCTCCGGGAGCACGTATGAGAGTTGCTCTTTCGGGGCTTACTATGGCAGAATACTTTAGAGACCGCCAGGGTCAGGATGTGCTGTTGTTTATTGATAACATCTTCAGATTCACCCAGGCAGGCTCTGAGGTATCCGCACTCCTTGGCAGAATGCCCTCTGCCGTTGGCTATCAGCCTACTCTTGCTACCGAAATGGGTGCTTTGCAGGAGCGCATTACTTCTACCAGAAAGGGATCTATCACCTCTGTACAGGCTGTATATGTGCCTGCGGATGACTTGACGGACCCTGCTCCTGCCACGACCTTTGCACACCTTGATGCGACGACGGTTCTTTCAAGAGCTATTTCTTCCCAGGGTATTTATCCTGCTGTGGATCCCTTGGATTCTACCAGCCGTATTTTGACCCCCGACGTAGTGGGAGAAGAGCATTATAGAGTTGCTAAGGAAGTGCAGAGAATTCTGCAAAAGTATAACGAACTGCAGGATATCATTGCGATCATGGGTATAGACGAGCTTTCCGAAGAGGATAAGATCACCGTTGCCCGTGCAAGAAAGGTACAGCGGTTCCTGTCCCAATCCTTTACGGTTGCAGAGCAGTTTACCGGTATTCCCGGAAGTTATGTGCCGCTGAAGGAAACTGTGAGAGGCTTTGCGGAGATTGTAGACGGCAAGCATGACGATCTGCCCGAATCGGCATTCCTGTTTGTTGGAACGATTGATGAAGCTGTGGAAAAGGCTAAGAGCTTATAACGATGTGAAAGGATTAGGCGATGAAGAACTTTTTGCTTGAAATTGTAACCCCTCAGGGGGTTGCATACGAAGGAAATGCGGTGCAATTATCGGTGCGTGCGATAGATGGTTCTTTGTCTGTCCTTGCTGACCATATCCCGATGGTTACTGCGCTCAAGAGTGCACCATGCCGCGTTTATCTTGATGCTTCTACGGTGAAGGAAGCTGATTGTAGCGGCGGAATTCTTTCCGTTGAAAAAGAGAAGGTTTGCCTTTTGTGCTCTTCTTTTGTCTTTAAAGAATAGTGAATTGAAAAACAGGGCGGCTTTTTCGCCCTGTTTTTGTAAATTTTGGTATTATTAGGAGGTTTGCATGAGTAAAAAATCTCAAAAAGGCGATGTTTTCACGATTGCCTTCAGCTTTTTTAAGAAAAACAAGAAGGTAATGCGTAAATGTTTTTCTTTTGTTCTTGGGCTGATCAGCTTGTTTTTGACATTTTCCATGTTTTTTACGCCCCTTTATGTAAATGATTTTACGGGAAATGCGCTTGTTCCCATTGATGTAGTTGACTTTGGATCGGGCATGTTGCTCACCCTGGTGGCATTTTTACCTGTATGTGTTTTCAGTGCGGTGGCGTTAGGTGTTTTTCTTTCTTCGATACGCAGTTATTTCAAGAAGGATACCTCCTATGTAACAAAGACCCAGCGGTGTATCACGGTCAGTGCAGTTTTTACCGGTTTATACTATCTTGCCGGAATGGTGATCTGTACCATTTTAAATAATAAGTCCGGGAGTTACAGCAGTGAAGATAGTAGCGTCCTATTTATTTGGTCTGTTGTAATTGCGATCTTGTACGCCTTTGTTGTGGGATCTGTGGCAGAGGAAAAACGCTCTGTAAAGAGCATTAAAACAGCCAAGGGTGCACGTATTGAAATGCTGATTTACACGTTGCTTGGAGCAGTGTTTACTCTCGTTGCGTGCCTTACCGATATTCTAAAGGTGAAGTTTATTGAGCCTGCCAGCTATGATGCCGTAACGCTCAACGGTTATAAATTGTTGACCACTTACGAAGAAGCGCAGTCGGGCTTCCAGGTGCTTGCTTTTGTTTTAATGGTAGTGGTGATGATCGTATCTGCGTTTGCTGTATTTACCTTGATCTCCTTCATCAGTAAATCAAAATTATTCTTTAAGTTTGCGCAAGCGTCTTTATTTTTCTCAGGTCTTGCCACCTTGCTTATTGGTTTATTTGGAAAGTACTATGAGATCGTTCAGAGAATAAATGAGAATCTGATCGTTTCTTGGCTTTCGCAGAGTGCGGATCTGAGCGGTTTGAAGATCGTGTACAAGATCAGCAGTCCTTCTGTGATCTGGTTTGGCATTGTTGTGGCTTTGATCGCATTTACTGTTTTTAGAAAGCCTTACACCAAGGGAACGTTGAGTGAGGCGTTAATTTCTGTAAATGGTCCTGTTTCCTCTGATTCTGCGGGCTCCCATGCACCCGTATCCTCCGGTATGCCGTCTTTTGGTGCTGCTGCGATAGGCGATCCCTGTCCTGCCTTTAGTGAGTTGGATTCCAAGGAAGAACAACTGCAGGAGGCTACGAAAAAAGCGGAAGAGCATGCTGTGGAGGAGCCCGGTCTTCCCGGACTTGTTCAGTTCGTTGTGAATTATGCACGGGACTCCAGATTGCATCTGTCATATTCTGTTACCGACATCGCTACATTTATTGCGGGTCTTGGTGCTTCGAGGCTGACGATTCTTCAAGGTATGAGTGGTACGGGTAAAACCAGCTTGCCTAAGATCTTTACTGAGGCGATCTTAGGCAATTGTGAGATCATTGAGGTAGAATCCTCTTGGCGTGACAAGCATGAATTGCTTGGATATTACAATGAATTCAGCCGGATTTACACGCCTAAAAAATTTACGCAAGCGCTGTATAAATCGGTGCTTGATCCTCAGCGTGTGACATTCATCGTTTTGGATGAGTTGAACTTGAGCCGTATCGAGTACTATTTCTCTGATTTTCTTTCCTTGATGGAGCATGAAGAGGATCGCCGTCAAATCAAACTGCTCAATACCGGATTGTATTGCTCACAAAACGGTCAGTTATATGAATACAAGGGCTTGAAGGACGGCCACACCATTCAAATTCCGGATAATATTTGGTTTATCGGCACAGCAAACAGAGATGAGAGCACCTTTGAGATCAGTGACAAGGTCTATGACCGTGCTCACACTATGAATTTTAATAAGCGTGCGCCCAAGCCTCATTCGGTATTGCCCCCTATGGAACAACGGTACTACTCTAAGGAAACATTGCTTAAATTGTTTGAGCAGGCAAAGCAAAATGTGGTATTTGATATTGATGATTGCACGGTAATCAAGGAAGTGGAAGAGCTTTTGGTGCCTTACAACATTACATTTGGTAACCGTATCTCCAATCAAATTGAGGATTTTGTAAAGATCTATGCATCTTGCTTCGTTCCTTCCGAAGCGATTATTCATGAAGCAGTGGAGATCATTTTACTCAGCAAGGTTGTCAGCAAGCTGGAGTTCAAGAGCGTGGATAACAGAGAAGAGTTGGCTGAGGCTTTTGATCGGTTGAATCTTCATAAGTGCAGTCAGTTTGTTTTGAGTTTAAATGAGGATTGAGCATGGACAATGAAGTAACACGCGGTGTAAAATCAAAGCCGTATGTGAGCGAGTATGAACCGTTTGCACGCTTTGCAATAAACCATCCTCAGCTTACCGTTGCTCAATTCGATCAAAGTGTGATCGATCAGATCAATTTGTTTTCCTTGCGCGAGGATTTGGATTATGAGAAGATCGAAAAAACACTGGAGCGCATCATGCAAGCGCTTCCCGCTATCAAGCATCTTCTTGCGAAACCAATTATTCGCTTGAAGGATGCTGATGCGATCTTACCCGTGGAGTCGGTGAGAATTGTAAACAACCGAACGATCGTTCATGCCTCCGTGCACAGCGAGCTTTGGAAAAATGTGACCGTGGATGGATTACAGCCACAGCGTCTGCTGACTGTACAGCATGAAGATAATTATGTGATCTACGAGAATATTTGCTTGGTCAAGGCGGTAGATAGCATTTTACGCTATGTTCGATACCACATTCGTTTGCTGGCGGGGATTTTGTATTCTGATCGTGAATTACAGTTTAATTTTTTGGATCGCTTGTATCATTCCTCTTATTTCCTTGCCCTTGGAAAACTTCATGTGGGGTATACCAAAGAGTTTGACCGTTGCCGTCAATCGGTTGAGCATTGTCTTGAAAGGCTGTTTTACATTGAAAGGATTTTGAAGGCACGGTTAAACTGTCCTGTGTACAAGCAGTGCAAGCAAGTAAAAACCATCAAGTCTCTCAAGAAAACAAATATTTTCAGGTCTGACAAAGAATACCATCGAGTATATCTTTTGTTGAAGTGGTTTGATGAAACCGGAGTTGAGGAGAATACTTCTCCTTTTCCGGAGCTTGGACTTGAGCCGTACGGTATCTTTTGTTGTATGCTGTCAATCTTTGCTGCCTATCATTTTAACTTCAAGCTTGATGCGCAGGCTGTTATTGATTTTAACAAGACTCATGTTGAGGGCGTTTTTGGTGCATGGAGTCTTTATATTCAAAAGACGATGGTCGCCGACATACCGGTTATCCGCTTGAGTGTGCATAAAAATTCTCAGTATACAGTTTTGCTGATTGCAGGCAGGGAACAAGAGAAAGCGCGTCAACTGAATTTGGTGAAAGAGACACTGAGTGCAAACGAGTATCTGTTTGTTTCTCCTAATGAAGAGGCAAACGATCAACTGCTTTTGAGTGTTTATGACATGGAGTCCTTTAGGCGTATCCAGCAAATTCTTCTGCGTGCAATGATCTATTCTGATACCGAGAAGAATCTTTGCCCTTTTTGCGCCAACAAGCTGCACTACAAAGAAGGGAAAGCAAACGGTTATTGGGAATGCTCAATTTGCAGATTGCAGATTTCCAAAGAGCTGTGTTTTCAAACAAAGGAGACTTATTTTGCTACCGGTATCAACAATCTTTCCTTGAGCGAAAAACGAGCGCATTTTCATAGAAAGGACATCTTCTTAGATAAAAAATGGGAAGAGGCGCGGTTTTATTTTAGAAACATTACGGATCTTGATGGGGAAGGAAAAGTGATTTGTCCGATATGTCGGAAAGTTCATGATAGTTTTTGAAAAAAAGTGTTGAAAAAAGAGCGGAAGTGTGTTATACTACTGAAAATAGTATTTTCATAATGTTTTGGAGGTATTTTAAATGGAAGCATTTGTGAATTTCTTAATTGGGTTGCTGACGACCCTTTCTCAGTTTGCGATCAAGGCTGTTATTGCGGCGGTTCTGTTGATCGTAGGCTGGATTTTGATTGGTAAGTTTGCAAAGAAACTTGCTGAGACCGACAAGATGAAGAAATATGACCCGACTCTTGCATCTTTTGTTCAGAGTGCAGTGAATCTCGGATTAAAGATTCTGTTGGTCGTAGTTTGTATTTCGATTCTCGGTGTTCCTGCAGCATCCTTTGTTGCGCTGATTGCATCTGCCGGTGTGGCAATTGGTCTTGCTTTACAGGGCGGTCTTTCCAACATCGCAGGCGGCATTATGCTGCTGGTGTTCAGACCCTTTACGGTAGGTGACTACATTGTTTCCGGTGGAAACGAAGGCTTTGTAACTGCGATCAATATTTTCTACACCACTATTTTGACGACAGACAACAGAAAGGTATTCCTGCCTAACGGCGGCGTTTCCAACTCTGCTCTGGTGAACGTAACCGCAGAAGAAACTCGCAGAGTGGATCTGACTTATGTTGTATCCTTTGAGTCTGACCTTGAAAAGGCAAAGAAGGTTCTCAAGCTGGTAGCAGGATCTGAGTCCAAGGTTTTGAAGGATCCCGCAGTCTCCGTTTTGGTTACCGAGTATGCTGACGGCGCCTACAAGGTTCAGCTTCGTGCATGGTGTAAGACTGAGGATTATTGGGCAGTATACGGATCCATTCAGGATAAGGTACGTCCCGCATTTGAGGCGAGCGGCATTGCTCTTGGTCACCCCCACCTCAACGTGCATGTATCCAACGATCAGTAATTTTTACAAACTTAAAAATTTAAAAAACCGACGGAAACATTTTTGTTTCTGTCGGTTTTTGTCCTTTATGCGATTGTTTTAAGGCTTTTGGATAACTATGCGTTCATTCATATTAGCGCCCTGTGCAATGGACACACCTTCACAGGATACCGTCCAGCCTTGAGCGTCAATGTTAATTTCAAAGCAGGAGCCGCAAATATGAAGGGAAGAGAGCTTTAAGAAGGGAATTCCCTTTGGGAGCTGTGGTACAAAAGAGAAGGATGTGAGACTTTCGGGAACGATTCCGAAAATCCCTTCTGTGATGATGCGCACAAATAACGCACTTTCTCCCGAGAGATGCCGCATACTTCCTTCGGGGTACGCTTCCACAGCATAGGGTACGCGCTCACCAAGGAGTCTTTTCCGGCAGTATGCAAGGAAAAAAGGCATAATCCGATCTCCCGCGCCTGCGATGAACGCGCTCTTTATGCCATAAAGTGTAGAGCGGTCCCAAATGGTGTTGCTTTGGTTTTCCGATGAAATCTCGCAGGTGAGCATTCCTTCCTCTGTCCACAAATACGGTGATAGCATGGCATCAAGAGTCCCTGCCGCGCGGGCATCAAGTCCCATGCAAAGAGGAAGACAGATCCATGCGCGCAGAGTTTCAAAACCTTTTGAATAACGATAAGTTTCGTATCCATGAAGAGTGTGACCAAAATACTCCTCAATAGCGTTCTTCAGATTCGCCGCACGATGGGTATACAGATCGGCATTTCCAATGTCACCAAGACTATGTGCAAGCTTTGCGGCAAAGAGCAATCCGCCGTAACAAAGGCAGGAGGTGGAAAGATTTGCGTATCCGTCGGTAGGGAAGCGTCCTTCCAGCTCATCGGTGTCGGAGCAGATCACTCCTTCGGGAGATTTTTTTCTCTCGCAGTATTCTGCGCACCATTTAATGGCGGGGTAGAGCTCTTTGGCAATCTGTTCATCCCCCAAATATAGGCAAAACAGAGACGCACCGTAAAGATACATTGCCGCATCTCCCCGGTCTCCTGCACCCTCCCAAATATCCAGTCCCTCTGCGATAATAGAAGAGGGCAGACGATGGTAAGACTCGGACATAAAGGGGATGTAAGCCTTGTAAGCATTGAAAGACGCGTCAATGGCAGTGGTATCTGCGGTCATTGCAAAATGAGGTCCGGCATATTCAATCTGGTCATTACACCAAATTGCCGCGTAGTAGGCTCTTCCGCCGGGAGAGTGAAATTTACCGCTGAGTGTTTCAAAAATGCTTTCTGCTGCGCGTAGCTTGGCAAAGCGTGTCATGGTGTCCAGCTCTTCAATTCCGGAACGAAACACCAGTGCATCATCACAAAGCTCTTCAACGCGCTTCATACGTTTATCAAGCTCAGAGCGCGCATCGGGCAGAATCCTCTCTTCATTTGCAATTCGTGCACTGTAAAAGACGCCGAATGTGTAAGACTCTCCGGCTTTTAATTCAATCATGTCGTTTGCAGTGTGGCTGATTTCCGCAAGATACACACCTTTCGTTCCCCGACCAATCGTGTGACAAGTATAGGAGGGCAGGGACAGCGTGAGCGTTTGGTCGGTGCTTGAAGAAAGTGTGATCTGCTCTACAAAGCATTTTTGCGCACTTGTGGGATAGAAACGGCGGGTAATATACAATCCGTTTTCCCCTTGGCACTCAACCAAAAGTGTTCCGTCAAGCGTAAAGCGAAGCGGTCGTTCAAGGACCTTTGTGCCTCGATTCATCAAGCGGGGATACTGATCTTCCTTTACGGTAAAGCAGTAGGTGGCGTGGGTATTGTTGGGGATGGTCCTGAGCGTGGGAAAATAGAAGCAGTGCTCCAAAAATAGCTGCTCTTGTTCTGTAACTCCATAAGAAATAATTCCATCACAGAAAAGCCCGCTCATTTCGAGGTCATCCCGATGGCACTGACCTTTTTGAACGTTCCATGTAAGGGTATTTTGGTCAATCTTAAAATATTTTTCTGACATAACCGTATTGTGGGAGTGCTCCCGCTCCTTTTTCGTTTGAAAAATTATAGCACAGCAACGAAAAAAAGTCAATTCAGTCAGCAAATTTAAAAAGCTTATCTGCGCAAATATTCAGTTCCCGCCAGATTATCAAGAGATACGTACAGTAGCTCTGCAATGCGGATGAAAGTAGGCAGATCGGGAAAAGTGTGCCCGTTTTCCCATTTGGAAACGGCTTGCGTGGAAATGCAAAGCTTTTTAGCAAATTCTCTTTGTGTGTAGCCCCGCTGCTTGCGGTAATATCGAATACGATCGCCGATGATCATCCGACTCCTCCTTTTAGCAGTTGTTTTATAGGAGCATACAATAATCCTTTCTTCAAAATATTGTCAAGATGTTATCGGTTTGTAAAAAACAAACGCATGATTATATAAAAATGCCGCTACGAATTTGGTAGCGGCAAAGTATTAGTTTTTTTCATTAAAAGGGTCAAAGGCATTCATGCGTTTTTGCAGTTCACTGACCAGTGCTTGATGGTCCGCTCTTTCAAAGAGCACTTTCATGTTCGGAGAGGTTACAAAACAGTACACCATTTCATGGGGATTGTCTTGCAAATACAGTTCATGGTCAAAGGTACGCCGAGCAAAGAGGGGATGGGTTGGGCATGGCGTGACGGTGTCCGCTTTGATTTGATGTTCCTTCAAATAGTCCGCTGCCTTCATGGCATATTCTGCGCAGAGCGCAAAATGATCCATGGCTTTATCGCATTACCCCTTTTCAATAGCGGAACGTGCTCTAAAATTATAACATACACAAAGCTCTTGGTAGTATGCATCGTCTGAAAGGGGATACAACAGCTTTTCCAAGACGCGAGAGAATAGTAACAAAGGATACGGCAGATGCGTTTTGATATTCTGCGCTTTCCTTCGCGGCTTGAAAATGTTTTTCGGCAAGAAGAAGGTAGTGCTTTTTTCTTCTTCCGGCACATCGTATTCCAAACAGTCGTATACACAGCACGCATACCAATAAGTTGCATCGGGGGTATTAGGCATTTCCTCAATCAGCGTCAGGGCAATTTCCAGCTTTTGTGCCCGTCCGTCTTTGGTCCAATTGGTGATCTTTTTAGCTCCTTGATCAATTCTTCCTGTCTTGAAATATCTTGTTGCTCAAAAGCTCCAAGCAGTGTATCGGTGCTGACACCCAAAACAGCTGCAAGCGGTACGATCAAAGACAGATCCGGATTTGAAATTTCGTTTTCCCATTTTGATATGGCTTGAAAAGAAATATTCAGAGCATTTGCAAGCTCCTCTTGCGTCATATTCTTGTTTTTGCGAAGAACTTTCAGTCTTTTTCCAAAG
>JAFTMP010000025.1 GCA_017452335.1 Clostridia bacterium | reverse complement strand
GATCGTTCCGCCATCATTTTTGATGCCCGTTGCCATTTGTCTTGCGTAGATTGCAGCCTTGTCACTGTAACTGCGTCCCGCGTTCAGGTAATTTTTCCATACTGCATCGTAAAAGACGCCGTCTTTGCCGGGTGTACCGCTGCCGCTGACAGGAGAATATCCGATGTAGTCGGTGCCAGTATGATTTTTAAGATATGTGGTAGGGAAGCCGTCACTCAAGAAAATAATATACTTATGCTCCTGGTGGGTATCCTTGATCATGTCCCAACCCATCTTCAACCCTGCCTCCACGTTTGTGTAGCGGGTATTGGAGGAAGCGTATCCGGCATCGTGAATGATGATGTCGGTTTCGTATTCCATCTTGCTGATAAGTTGTGCCGCCTTTTGCTCTGTATTGCAGGTCTGCAGATCAAAGATCTTGTGTGCACTGGTGTTGAAGGCAACGTATCCGATCTTGCTGACTTCTCCCGAGGTTTCTGAAAAGTGTTTGATAAAATCTGCCGCCGCTTCCATTGCCGCAGAGTATCTGTCGGTCGATCCGAAGGTGGAGTTCATCGTGTTGGATATATCCATTACGATGACAACTGCCATATCCGGTTCCTTGTACACTTTTTCGATCTTCTGTTGCGTTTCAACGGTAAGCGTGATGTCGAAAATGTTTTCAATGCCTGTTCCTGCAATGGTCTTGCTGACCCTGGTGCCGTCGTCTGCAACATTGGCACCGCCGTAATTGATGATTTGCGAATCAGAGGACAACGCCGTCAGTTCTGTATCCAGCGCTACGGGAAGAGCAACAGACCGCTCCACTCTCGAAACGCCTTTTGTACTCATGTATTCGGGGATGCTTGCAGTATTGACATACCCCATGATGGCACTGTCATCGGTGCTGTAGGAGCATTCCTCTACCTTATCGTTTAAGTCGCCGAGGATCACTTTTGCTGTTGTGCCGTTTTGAGCGCTAACGATTGCCACATGCTCGGCACTTCCGTCTGCATCTGTATCAAGGAACATCAAATCTCCCGCTTGAGGGCTATATTCAAAGGAGTCTTGATACATGCTTTCATCTTCCCAGGCTATACGCATCGACTCGGCACCTGCATGCATCGGGATCACACCGATGGGAACGCCTGTGTAATACAGGCAGAAGGAAACGAACATTGCTGTCCATTGACCGTAAGGATTTCCGTACCAAGCGCCGTAGCGGGTGTAGCCGTTTCGGTTACCGCTTTCATCAACAGAAAAGTTTGCGGTGCTTTCAGTGTAGCCAAGCTGCGTTTTTGCCACTTCAAGCAGATCAGCGGCGAAGTGATTCGAATAGGGAACACCGCACAGTGAAAGTTCCCACATTGCCTTGGTCTCTACGTCAGCATTCTCATCGGAATAGCAAGACACGGCGTGCGTGTGTTCTTCTAAAGTACAGGTCTCGGTGCATTCACTTGTATGAGTATGCTCAGTCAGACCGCAATGTGCGGTGCCTGCCAGGGCGATACCCGTTTGCCGTAATGACCAAAAGACTTCAGCTGAAACGCAAAGTGAAAGGATCAACAGGATCGCTATAAACCGTAACCGTTTGCGCTTGTCTGATATTTGTTTTTGAAGAAATTTCTGAAGCACGTTTTGCAACATCGTCCGCTCCTTTCTGTTTGAATTTTGGTGTAATAAAAGGTATTTGGTTTTTAAAAGAAAGTAAATTTATTCAACTGCCAAACACGTAAAAACACTCTGCCGATAATTTGATCCTTTGGAATGGAACCGATGGTAGAGTTTCTGCTGTCAACCGAGTTTTCCCGCTTGTCGCCCAAAACAAAGTAACTTTCTTGTGGGACAACATAAGGAAATTCAATATCGCAATCCCCTAAGTTTTTTTCAGTGATATAATCTTCTTGTAAAAGCTGTTCATTCACATACACGTTCCCGTCACGGTCGATAACTACTGTATCTCCCGGACCCGCGATTACGCGCTTTAATAAGATCTTGCCTTGATAGTAAAAGCCGATCACATCTCCTGTATCAAACGCTCTGTTTTTGAACAGCACTACGATCTCACCGTTTTGAAAGGTTGGTGCCATGCTGTCACCCGAGATCTGAAGAATGGGTAAAAACAGGGTGGCAATCAAAACTGAGACGGCAGCAACGACAACTAAGACCGAAACGGTGCTGAGCAATGCTTTGCGATAGTATACGCCGCGCCGCAGACGCTTGCGCTCTTTTGTAATTTCTTCAAGGGAAGGAACAGCAACCTGATGCTTGGGTTCCATAAAACCACCTCTTTGGAAGGATTTAAAGCGGGAGCTTACTCCTCGATTTTCTTCATTTCGTCATGGAAACAAACTGCAATGACATCTTGCGGCTTTTCCCTGCAAAAATAACTGCACCCGCCGCAGTCTCCGAATTCAGAATCTGAATGAGGACAATCTGTTCCGAAGACATTCTTCCACGGCCGTCCGTTAGGGGTAAAGCGAGGCGTCTCTTCAAAGACGGGGTAATTGCCGTACCAGATGTCTTCCGATTCATTGTAAATGCATTCAACTTCAATTACATCATTATCTATCGCAAATCTGAGGATGTTGTGTTCTAACATTCTGTCCTCCATGATATTGTTTATTACACCGGTATTATGCAACATTTTTTCGATTTTCGCAAGAGTAATCAAAGGGTATAATTTTACCTTTTCGTTTTTTCTGTTCGCAGCGCGAACAGAAAAAAGTTTTAAATTTCTTTTTTCAAAAAAGTGCACAAAAGAGCAAATAAAAACTCTTT
>JAFTMP010000237.1 GCA_017452335.1 Clostridia bacterium | reverse complement strand
TATTGCCCGAGGAGATGCCCTCAAATTCGGTATAGTCTGCAAGATTGAAGCCGATGGCAAGTCTGCCAACCAGTTCAGCAGGGGTGACCTTGGTGCTCTTGCCGTCTACCGTTAAGGTGTACTGATGGGTCTTGTCAAAGCAGGGAGCGCCGATGTGCTCGTCTGAGTGATTGCTCACCTTTAAGAGCAGTAAAGACCCGCTCTTGTCACCGTATTCTCTCTTTACCAGACCCCAAGTGAGAGGCTGCAGCTCAAATTTTTCTTTTTCTTCGCCGCCGTCGGGAACATAGCCCTCGGGGTGATCAAAGACCAGCGCGCCGTCTTGATGGCTGATCTTTGCAAGCATTGCGCCCTCAAAATCGCCCAGTGCATTGGTGAGTGCCTTGATGCCTGCCGTGTCGTCTGCAGTGGTCAGGTATGCAAGAACTTTTGCAACCTGCGCTACATAGCTTGTTGCGGTGGTGTGGCTGTCGGTAAGGGCAGAGCCATTGTCCTTGTGGCAATTGGAATAGACCTTGATTGCAGTACCTCCGCTGACACCCTTGAAGATGTCATCACCCTTGCCGTGCACATAGACATTATATACGGTAGCGTAATTGGTGTAGCAAATGCAGTTGCCCGCGGAGGAGACCAGGGTAAGGGCGATATCGCTGTTTGCAAGCACGCTGCCCTTTTGCAGGGTTCTGATGGGCTGTGCAGAGGTGCTTGATTCAATGGAGCCCCGCAGGACCACATTGTAAATGGCACCGTAAACATAAGGGAAGATGGAGGTTTGTCCGCTTGATTTGATGTTAACGGTCAGCGTATAGCCGCCGCCATCGTAATTTCCGCCAAAGTAGCGCTTGTCATCGCCGTTTGCGGGCGTGCCCTTGTAGCCTGCCACATCGGTCATGTCGATATCTGCTGTTTGACGGAAATGCAATCCACTGCCAAAAATATTGGCGGCGTCCTTGGATTTGTTAAAGAGGTCGGTGAGCGCCTTGAAATCCTCTGCGGTTTCAATTAAATAAGGCGCTTCCAAGCTTCCCTCGCCCTCAAAGGGCAGGGTAACGTCCTCCCCGCCTACGCGGATAGGAACCTTGACGGTCTTTTCAAGGCTTCCGTAGTAGATCTCTACAGAATCGTCGCTTTCATCAAGCTTTCCCACCTTGGAAACGCCCCAGCCCGAAACGATTTTTTTACTGCCATCGGCAAAGGTCGCTTCGATCTCCATACCCGCGCCGTCAAACCATTCACCGACGGTATAAATGGTCTTGTCGGGGGCGCGCTTTAAAGAGAGGTCCACCACGTCCGCACGCTCCTCGCTGTAGCTGTCAAGGAGGTAGCAGGCGCGGGGAATGATGCGCTTGGTGGTCAGATTGTAGCCTACATACAGGATATAGTCTTCATAAACGTATACCAAATAGCCCTCGCTTCCCGAGCGGGCGTTGGTGCGTCCTTCGCTGTTGTAGCTAATGGACCCCGAGGAGGTATAGCTACGGGGCTGGCTGACCGAGCTGTTGTGGATCATGCGGGCGGCAGTGCCCTGCTCGTCGGAGAAGTTGAGCAGCTCATAGAAGGAAAGGTGGGTATGCCCCGACATCATGATGACTTCTTTATATTCGGTGAGCAGTGCCTTGAAGCGCATGTTGCCGTCAAAGCGCTCGTCAAGCACAATGGGCTCTCCGTAAGCACCGTTGATGCGGTCGCCGGGGCCGAAATTGCGCATGAGGGCGTGCTCAATGATGAAAATATTGGTATTGGTTCCCGCATAGCGGATGAGCAGATCCTCCAGCCAGTCAAGCTGAGTGGAAGAGAAGTTATCTGTGGATGCGGAAGCGGAGGTAGAGGACAGCTCCTGTGCCATGAAGATGAACAAATTGTCCTTCTCGTGTTCTTCGCCCTTTTTGAGTACATGGAAATACGCAGAGCCGGGGAAGGGATGGATCTGGTCGGCTTGTGCGGTGGCGGTGAGGAACAGATTGGTGTTGGGTACATCGTGGTTACCCTTAGCAGAGTAGATCTGATCGGCAGGATATTCCGATGCTTTAATGGCGGCGGTGTAGCGGTCATAGTCGGTCTTGCCGCCCGATTCGGTCAGGTCCCCCGAGATGACCACCATCTCCATTTTCTTGCTCTTGAAAAAGTCCAGCGCGGCAGTCCACTTGGCAGAGGCGCCGTAGCCGTGATCATCGTAGTTTAAATGCACATCGGACACCGATGCAAAGGTAAACTGGGCATCCTTTAGGCGCAGTGCCTCTTTTTCAAGCTTTACGATGGCGCTTGCTTTTTCAAGGGAGCGGTCGGAGGGCGTTTTAGCAGCCCCCTCAAAGAGCACCAGGGAGGTTGCCTTTTCGGGAAGATACATTCCGTAAGGCAGGGTGATCGTCACCTTTTTGCCGGTGATCTGCTCTTGTGCCACAGGCTCGTAGCCCGAGAGCACCTCGTTGTCGCTTGCCAAATACAGCGCGTACCAGCCGGTCTTTCTGCTATCGGACCCGGGGGTGATGGTGATGGTTCCCGCGCAGTAGCCGGGCAGGGAGGCAGTTGCGGCATCGGGCTCATAGCGCATGGTCAGCTCCCCTGCAAAGGAGCCGAGGGATAAGAAGGTGCAAAGGGGCAGGATCAGCAGGAGCGCCAATATAAACGCCGGCAGACGAATGTGTTTTCTCATAAGGACCTCCAAAGACTCAGTTCTTTTCTTCATCATACCGTAAGATGCACAAAATGTCAAGACGATGTTTGTTTATTTTATGCAAAATGCAAGAATTGTGGCTATTGGATCGCGATTATTTTCCTGTAAGCAATCTTTTGAAGTACCGTTTGTCGTTTTTGGAAAATGCGCCGGTAAGCGAGAGCAAAAAGCAGTAAAATGCCAAAAACACAAGACACGCTAAGGGCAGGGAAAGGAAGGCGGGCAGGGTGGAAAGGGGGGCGTAGAGTCCCTTTGCGGGGAAGGCGGCACCGATGGCGCAAAGCACGGGCAGAATGAGGGAGGAAAGCAGAGGCAGGGAGAGCTTGATCTTTTTGCAAAGGCGCAGGATACTGAACACGGTGTTGAAGCATTCCGAAAGGAACACGGTGAGCACATATCCTGCCACACCGATGCGCGGAACCAAAAAATAGACCAAAATCAAGGAAATGGCGGCGTCGATAATGTTGATCTTCATGCAGTAGACCTGCTCGCCCATACCCTTGAGCACCGAATCGGCGGCGGTGTCCAAGTACATTACGGGAATGAGCGGTGCAAAGAGGGCGATCATTTTTCCCGTTGGCAGGGAGCGGTAGAGTGCCACGCCGAAGGGCTCTGCAAAAAAGAGCAGAATGGCGGCGCAGGCAATGGAATAAAGCAGAGTGATGCGCAACATCCTGGAAGCAGAGGCGCTGATCTCCTCTTGCTTGTTTTCCGCATGAAAACGGGAAATTTCGGGAATAAGGAGGGATGTAAAGGAGGAAAGAATGGCGGTGGGAAAGAAGATCACCGGAAGCGCCATGCCGTGCATCATGCCGTAGGTGGCAAGGGCACTGTCGGACCCCGCGCCGTATTTGATCAGCCCCTTGGGAATGAGCACGTGCTCTGCCGAAACAAGAGCAGAGCGCACCCAGGCGGCAAAGGCAACGGGCAGGGCAATGCCGCAGATGCGCGCGGGCAGATGGGGCAGTGCACTGCCCACAGGGCGCAGTTCACCCTTTAGATCGGGGATGCACAGCAGAGCGGAAAGCAGTGCTCCAAGGATCTCCGAAAGACAGCTTGCCAGTAAAATCGCTCCCACACCCGCGCTTCCCCCGCCAAAGAGTGAAACCAAAAAGACAGTCAGCGCAATTTTCACCCCTTGACTGAGAATAGAGGTGATGGCAGAGCGGGATACCTTTCGAATGGCGGTG
This sequence comes from Clostridia bacterium, assembly GCA_017452335.1. Lineage (GTDB taxonomy): Bacteria > Bacillota > Clostridia > Oscillospirales > CAG-272 > UBA11512. The sequence continues at coordinate 2,173 of JAFTMP010000237.1, read as the reverse complement.
AAGTAGCCAGCAAGACAGGAGGAGAGCGCCGTGGCGGGCAGAGAGAGCGCCAGCACTCTCAAATACCCTTTGGTGCGCGCTTCCCCCAGCACGCCAAAGGCGATGGGTTTAGAAAGCCCCAGCAGTAAAAACATGGAGAAAAAGCCAAAGAGCAGGCTATATAACACGCACCCAAACAGCGCCCTGCGGGCTTCTTTCCCTCTTTTTTGCTCCAGCGCTTGGGCGCAAAGCCTGGTGCAGGTGAGATTGATGCCCGAGGAGGCAAGGGTCAGGGCAAGGGTATAAACCGAATTGACCAGCGACAGCAGTCCCATGCCCTGTGCGCCCAAAACAGAGCTGACATAGACGTTAAACGCCATGCCCACAAAGCGCAAAAAGAGTGCAACGCCCGAAACGGCAAGCCCGTTGATGATAAACTGTTTGGCTTTTCTCATAATAAAACACCTCATAAAACGGTAACACCATTTTATGAGGTTGCTTTCATTTATATGTTTTCTTTTGAGATGCTCTTTTGAAAGCTCGGGAAATAGGAAAGGAAACGGATGTGCTCAAGGGGCACCTTAAAGCTCTTCCCTTCAAGTCCCGAAAGAATGCCCGCGTCCCCCTTAAAGCGGAAGGTGAGCATGTAGGAATACAGCGCCTGGTAGCGCTCCTTGGTCTCCTTGTTTCCCCCGTACTTTCCGTCACCCAAAAGAGGATGGCCGATGTGCGCCATGTGGGCGCGGATCTGATGGGTCCTGCCGGTATGCAGCTTGACCTCCAGCAGGGAAAGCTGTCCTTCCTTGGCATTTTCGCTGGCAAGCACGGTATATTCGGTGAGGATCTCCTTGGCATCTCCGAAGGGCGGCTTTTCATCATAGACCTTTACGGTGTTTGCCGCGGAATTTTTAATAAGATACCCCTTAAGCAGGGCGCTTTTTTTATTGGGTCTTCCTCTCACGGCGCAAAGATAGCGCTTATCAAGTCCCCCCAGCTTGATCTGCTCATTTAAGATGCGCAAGCTCTCGGCATCCTTTGCCGCCAATACGATCCCGCCGGTATTGCGGTCAATGCGGTTGCAAAGGGCAGGGGCAAAGGACTGCTCCTCCTCGGGGTGATACTCTCCTTTTTCAATGAGATACGCCTTTACATGGTCGATGAGCGTACCACTTTCCTGCTTGTCATCGCTGTGTACCACCATGCCCGGCTTTTTGTCGATGAGCAGAATGTGCTCGTCCTCATAGAGAATGTCAATGTCTGCCTTTAAATTCATAAAAGCATCCTTTGCCGCCTCTTTTTTAAAGAATTCCTCGGGCAAAAAGATCTGCAGGGTGTCGCCCTCGGCAAGGATCTGCTTTTCTTCCGCTCTCTTGCGGTTGACCTTGATCTTTTTTTGGCGGATGCCCTTGAACATCAGAGAGGGGGGCAGATTAGAGTAGCTTTTCAGTAAAAATTTATCAAGACGCTGTCCCGCGTCGTTCTTTTTGATCTCAACGATGATCATTGCTCATCCTCCGACAATGTATCCGATTCTGCATTTTCTTCTTCATCCTCTTCGTAGGACCCTTCCTCCTCGGATCGTTCTTCCACTACGAGGGCGTCCTTTGGAAGCGGTAGCTTTTTGCTTCCCAACAGCATCGGGTCCTTTTTCTTTTTAAGGGCATAGAGTGCCAAAAGAAGAACGGGGAAGAGCACGAGCTGTAAAAGAGCACCCAGCAGGATGTTTCCTGTCAGATAACAAAGGGGATATCCGCAGGAAAAGACGGCAAGATAGTAAGAAAAGCCTTGGGGGGCAAGTCCGCCCGAGCAAAGGGCAAGGATCAGCGTACCAATAAGGACGCAAACGCTATAGGCAATGCTCTCACCCAGCAGATAATCCTTTTTGCTGATGTTTGAAAGATTGGAGCGCTTCATAATGCCGTATTGCAGTGCAAGGAACACTGCAAACGCCCCGATAGAATAGATCAGCGCACAAAGGCTGTTTTCAAAATCATTGGCTTTCAGTACCCACACGGCAGGAATGCACACCGCCGTTGCCATCACTTGAAGCAGGAAACAAATGAGCACCTTCCACAGAAGGTATTTAAAGGTAATTTTTTGCATAAGGTCCTCGATCGGTTCTTTATTTTTTCTGTGAAGCGCAGGAAAAATGACCGTTTTTTAAAATGTTTTGTATAGTCTATCACAAAAAAAG
>JAFTMP010000236.1 GCA_017452335.1 Clostridia bacterium | reverse complement strand
ATGCTCCCATCAATTGAGAAAATCAGCCCTCCGCATACCGTAAAAGAGAAGAGTGCAGAGAAGACGAGTAGTGTTGCGAGCGCCCTTGTAACAATTTTTCTTTTCATAAGAAATTCTCCTTTTCTGTCTTTCGGCGTTTTACAGATATTTTCCATCAATATCAGTAGCAACACACTCCTTTTTCTTATCCTTATTTTACCATATTCAAAAAAGCAAGTCAATACTCCCCTGAAAATGTTCGAAATTCTACCTTTTGCACAAACCGGACGGGCAAATTTTGTGCACTATCACGAGCGGCGGGCAGAAAAAAGCTGTCCCAAACAGGTTCGGACAGCTTTTGATATTTTTATTCTGCCTGCAATTCTTTTTGCAGTTCTCTGCGTGCGCCCTTATGTGATTTCTCGCGCACCCACGAAAAAAAGATGGCAAAATGCTTGGCAATTGCCGAAAGGATGCTTGCAAGGTGCAGAAAAATGGTGATGGGCTCAAGGTCAATATTCCAAGTACTGAAGAAATCGGGGTTTTTGTAATAGACGATGAGCGCAAGAACGAAAAACAGCTCTATGGCGGTAAAGATCAGCATGCTTGTTCTCTGCAATGCGCCCTTTCCGTATTTCCAAAAGCTTGCAATGAGAGTGAACGCAACATCAAATACAAGGATCTCTATGGGATAGACGATAAAGACAAGCATAGCTACCGCCAGTCCGGGGTCTAAAAGGTCCACGCCGCTACCGCCGTTTTCTATGATCTGCTGTGCCTCTTTTTGCGCGTCGTTGTGTATCGTTACGCCCTGTATGGCAAGGAAGAGGGCAAACAAGATCACCGATACCGATAACACCATGGGACGTAAAATTTGTTTTTTCATTTTTCATTCTCCTTTCTTCGGGATGGTTCCTTCCCGTGCTTGCAGTATAGCATACATGAGAATGTTTGTCAATATATTTTTATCGAAAAACAATAAAATGTGAGGTGGAGAGCAATACAAGGGACGGGCGGAAGAGGGCGAAAGGGAAGGGTGACGGCGCTTGTGGTGGAGATAAAAAGACAGAGAGGGCAACGTGAGTGCCTTCTCTGTCCTTTTTTTAGTGAAGTTTTCGCTAACGCGAAAGTGAAGTTGCTCCGCGAACCCCCAAAACTCGACTACGCTCGTTTCGGGGACCCCCGTACGCAGTGAAGTTTGATGCTTCGAAAAGCATCAAGTGAAGTTCAGCCTGCCGCCTCATTTATGAGGCGCCGGCTGAGTTGCGGTGCTTTGCACCGCTCAGAAAAGACCCGTGATCTTGCCCTCGTCGTCAAGGTCAATTTTTTCAGCGGCGGGAACCTTGGGAAGTCCCGGCATGGTCATGATGTTGCCCGTCAGCGCCACCACAAAGCCCGCACCTGCCGAGACCTTCAAATTGCGCACCGTGACGGTAAAGCCCTCGGGGGCGCAGATATTGTTTTGATCGTCGGAGAAGCTGTACTGGGTCTTTGCCATGCACACGGGCAGGCTGTCAAAGCCCTGCGCCTTGAGGGTGGCAAGCTGCTTCTTGGCATCGGCGGTGAACGCCACATCGGCGCCTCTGTAGACCTTCTTCACGATGGCAGAGATCTTTTCTTCAATGGGCAGATCAAGGTCATAGGAGAACTTGAAGTCGGCGGGCTGTTCACATAAGCGCACCACCTCTTCGGCAAGGGCAACGCCCCCTTCGCCTCCCTTTGCCCATACGTCGGAAAGCACCACCTTCACGCCAAGCTCCTTGCATTTTTCAATGGCTAAAGCCACCTCGGCGTCGGTGTCGGTGGGGAAGCGGTTGACTGCTACCACGCAGGGCAGACCATAAACCTCTGTGATGTTGGAAATGTGACGAAGCAGATTGGGCATACCCTTTTCAAGCGCCTGCAAATTCTCACTTCCAAGCTCGGTTTTTGCAAGTCCCCCGTGCATTTTCAGCGCGCGGATGGTGGCAACCACCACCACGGCAGAGGGGACAAGTCCTGCCATACGGCACTTGATGTCAAAGAACTTTTCAGCCCCCAGATCGGCTCCGAAGCCCGCCTCGGTCACTGCGTAGTCGGCAAGCTTCATTGCCATGCGGGTGGCAATGACGGAGTTACAGCCGTGGGCAATGTTTGCAAAGGGACCGCCGTGCACCAGCGCGGGGGTGCCCTCAAGAGTTTGCACCAAATTGGGCTTGATGGCGTCCTTTAACAGTGCCGCCATGGCGCCCACAGCGTTTAACTGTCCTGCGGTCACAGGCTTTTCATCGTAGGTGTAGGCAACCACGATGCGGGAAAGCCGCTCTTTTAAGTCTGCAATGGAGGTGGCAAGGCAGAACACTGCCATAATTTCAGAAGCCACCGTAATATCGTAGCCGTCCTCACGGGGCACGCCGTTGACTCTTCCTCCAAGACCGTCTGTGATAAAGCGCAACTGGCGGTCATTCATGTCCACGCATCTCTTCCAGGTGATGCGGCGGGGGTCGATGTTCAGGGCGTTGCCTTGATAGATGTGGTTGTCAAGCATAGCGGCAAGCAGGTTGTTTGCCGCGCCGATGGCGTGAAAGTCACCGGTGAAGTGGAGGTTGATGTCCTCCATGGGCACCACCTGGGCGTATCCGCCCCCTGCCGCACCGCCCTTGACACCGAAAACAGGTCCAAGAGAGGGCTCGCGCAGGGCAACCATGCTCTTTTTGCCGATCTTACGAAGTCCATCGGCAAGACCGATGGTGGTGGTCGTCTTTCCTTCGCCTGCAGGGGTGGGGGTGATGGCGGTAACGAGGATCAAATGCCCGTTTTTCCCCTCTTTGTTTAAAATTTTGTGGTCGATTTTTGCCTTGTAATTGCCGTACTGCTCAAGATATTCCTCGTCAATGCCTGCAGTCTTTGCAATGTCTTTGATGTGCTTCATTTTCGCCGCCTGGGCGATTTCAATGTCGGTGAGATACTGTGCCATATTGACCTCCTTCTCGTTCATTAAGAATGGTTTGTTGCGGATGATTGATGTGGGGGTTATTCTAAGATCTCCATTTCAAAGGAGTAGTTGGAGACCAGCTTTTTGCCTTCAATATCGAAATATACCGTTTGTTGGTAGTTGATTGCTTTTAGGGTCTTTTCATCCTGTAAGTCCACAAACAATGTGGCACCCGAGGAGGTGTAGACCCCTCCAAGGCTTTCCACAGACTCGTTGAGCTCTGCGATGTTGGCGTGGCGTGCCAGAGTGAAGAGATAGCCGCCCTCCTTTTTCTCGATGCTTTCAAAAAGCAGTTCATTAAAGCTTAGGGGCATCATCAGACTCTTGACCAGCGCCCGCTCCACTGTATCGGTGCTGTCGGTCACGTCCTCCTGCAAGATCGTCTTGTCATT
>JAFTMP010000235.1 GCA_017452335.1 Clostridia bacterium | reverse complement strand
TTGTTCGTCAATATTTTCTGCTCTTTTTGTTTTAAAAATCCCTATTCCGGGCAATTTAGCGATTTTTAAAATAGCGAAAAAAGTCCGTCTTTCTTTTTTTGAAAGACGGACTATATGTTTTAAACGGGAAGGGGTCTTGCCAAGGGTGTTTGGGTAAAAAGGGTCTGCACCGTTTTTTCGCACCCTGCGGGGGAATAGAGAAAACGGTCGATATGGCGGCACTCCTCGGGCAGGAAATAAACGGGCGCCTCGGGGCGTGCAGGCTCCTTGTAGCAATCAATCAGTACCAGCTTGATCTTCATGCGCTCGGGAATGATGTTTTTGATGAACACCGCCGCGCGCTGTCCCACCATGGTGCCCTCCTTATACTCGGCAAGACCTGCAAGATTGGGGGTGAGCTCTACGAAAATGCCGTATTCCTCAATGCTTCGAATGATCCCCGTAACGGTCTGCCCCGTTTCAAAAAGGGCGGCGTTTTCCTGCCAGCTTCCCAGCAGCTCCTTGTGGGTCACGTAGATTCTGCCTGTTTTGGGATCACAGCTCTTCACCGCCACGCGGATGTAGTCCCCCGAGGAAAAGCGCTCTCTGGGATGGGAGATGCGGGAGACCGAAATGCAGTCGATACTAAGAAGGGACACCACCCCACACCCGATATCCACAAATGCCCCAAAGGGCTCTGTGTGGGTGACCCTTGCGGGAATCACATCTCCGGGGGCGAGCTGGGAGAGGAACTTTCTGCGGCATTCCTCCTGGGCGGCTTTTCTTGAAAGCAGGGCAATGACGGTGCCGCAGGGATCTTTTTTGAGCGACAGCACCTTAAAGCACACCGGCTTGCCCACCCTTGAAATAATGGCGATGTCCTTTTCTTTCCGATCGGGAAAGGGTAGGGTGGCTTCCTCTCGCGGAATGATGCCCTTGATTCCGCTCCCCAGCTTGACGGTCAAACACAGCGCCCCGTCGCAGGAAAGGGCAATGCCCTCAAGGGTGCGTCCTGTTTGCATGGCTTTTTCAAGCCCCTGCAGGCTCTCGGTATAATCTTTGTTTTCGGGCGTTTGCAAGAGCAGTCCCTCGGGCAGATATTTTTGGTTCATTTGCTTGTACCTCCGTTTTTTTAAAACCGCTTTGCGGTGATGCTTTATTGTATGCGCGCGGGGACTTGAAAAGAACGGAGGATAAAAATTTACGGGAAGTTTTCAAAAAGATCAAGAGGGTCACAAAAAAGCTCTTGCAAAATGAGAGCGAATTCTGTATACTGAATACATACAAAAAGGAAGGTGTAAGATATGGCAAGACGCAGAAAAAAGAACAATCAAAAGCTGTTGGCAACCATCGTGCTGGTGCTCGTTGGTCTTGTGGGCACAGGGTATCTGTGGCTCTCGGGGCTTTTTGGCATTACCGATACCACCGTTTATGATGAAACGATGCCGGGCGTGATCTTTTTGGATGTGGGACAGGCAGACAGCATCCTCATCAAAAGCCCAACGGGCGAGCACATGCTCATTGATGCGGGCAAAAACGACACAGCAGAGCAGTTGGTGCAGATGCTGAGGGACTACAAGGTGGACGATTTAGACTATCTTATTTTGACCCATCCCCACGAGGATCATGTGGGCGGTGCGGATACGGTGCTTGAGCATTTTGAAGTGAAAAACGTGATTTCGCCCGATATCGGTGCTGATTCCAAGACCTGGCGGGATGTGGTGGACGCTATTGAAGCCGAGGGGTGCATGGATATCACTGCATCGGTGGGCGCTACCTATACTCTTTTTGAGGGATGCAAATTTGAAATTCTCGGTCCTGTGGATGCCGACACCGATTTAAACAACGCCAGCGTGGTTGTGCGGCTTGACTATTTTGAAACCTCCTTCCTCTTCACAGGGGACGCGGAGGAAGAAGCCGAGAAGGCAATTCTTGATCGTGTGGGCAGAGAAAAATTAGATGTGGATGTGTTGAAGGTGGGACACCACGGCTCCTCCACCTCCTCTTGCGCTGAATTTTTGTCTGCCGTGACACCTTCCTACAGCGTGATCTCCTGCGGTAAAGATAACAGCTACGGTCATCCCCACAGCGAAACGGTCACGGCACTGCAAAAGATCGGCTCTCAGATCTACCGCACCGACCAGGAGGGCACAGTGATCTTGCAAAGCAACGGCGAGCAGCTTTACCGCATTTCAAGTGACCCTTCCACTCCTCTTGAAAAGATCTTAAACAGTATTTTCGGGTAAATAAAAGAAAAACAAGGAGTCGTTACTGCGCTGAAACATGCAGTAGCGGCTCCTTGTTTTAGTTGTTTTTAAATTGCTTTATACCGTGGCTGACCCTTGGGAAGCCTTTGATGCGGCTCTCTTCTTTTTTGCCTTTTTTTCACTTGCCCGCACAGCCAGCCAAATGACCAGCACCAGCAGTGCAGGGGGGATTGCCAAGAGCAGCAGGGTGACAAAGAGCAGGAAGAAGGAGGGGATGCCGCCGATAAGGAATACTGCCATATCCTCAAAGCTTTCGGTCATATCCTCGGCGTTTGCATCAAATTCTTCCTTGATGCGCTCCCACAGAGTCAGTTCCTTTTGGGCAACTGTCTCCTTTTCGACCTCCTCCACGCTTAAATTCAGCGTGCTGTAGGAAACCTTGGAGTCAAGCACGCGGAGCTGTCCTTCAATGCTCTCAATCTCCCCGCGTACCTCGGAAAGGCGCTTTTGGATCTGAATGGCGGTGTCTACCGTGTCTGCCTTTTCAAGCATGGTATTCAGCGCCGTCTGCTCGGCACGAAGGGAGGAAAGCCGTCCTTCAAGATCGGCATAGGTCAGCGACACGTCCACCGACTTTTCGGTGTAGTAAAGGACGTTTGCGCCCTGCTCCACCGCCTCGGTAATTGTCGAAAGCTTGTCTTGGGGAATG
>JAFTMP010000234.1 GCA_017452335.1 Clostridia bacterium | reverse complement strand
CATTTTGCCAAAAGAGCAGGAGCAGGACGAACAGCCGACCGAGCCACCTGTGGCAGAAGAGCCTGCAGAGGAGCTGCCCGAGGAGATCACGGAAGAAGAGGAAGAGCTTTTTGAAGAGCCGGGTGAGGACCCCAAGGTGCTCTATGAGCAATTGAAGGCACTGCCTTACGCGAAGAGAACCTACGGACTGTACGAAGATAAAATGATGATGATCCATCCCGACGGGGACGGAGGACTGTATTTCTTTGAGGAATTTGGCGATTACAGCCTGGGCTCCCCCGACCGGTGCAAGGCGTTCGTGCGCATAAAGGGCTTGAAGGGACGCTTTAAGGGCAAGAACTATACCACCACCGATTTAGAATACGTGGTTTCCAAAAAGGCGTGGCCGGTGTGCGTGCTGGCAAGAAACAATGCCCAGTATCGCTCTGCTATTGATCGGGGATACAAGCCCTATAAGCGTTCGGCAGACGGGAAAGGAATCCTTCTTTGCACCGATATTTCCCTTTACCGCATTAAGGATCTTTCATTGCGGGTAGAGCTGACGGTGCCTGCGCCTGTGCTTAGCACAACGGAGTATCAGCTGACTCTGCCCCGCACCATCCTTGAAGGGGTGGAGGGCGAAAAGCAGTTCAAAAAGCTTTGCAAGGCTGTGTGTGACTATCTGCTTGCTTTGGGAGACGATGCCCGCTTTGCAGTGCAGGTCTTGAAGGTGCGCAAAAACATTGCGGTGTGCTTCCCGCTGCAGGGAACGCCCAAGGTTGGGGACCTGTTTGCAGACGGAATTATTACCGCAGCGGCACCTGCGGGAGACGGTACACTGCTCTTGCAGATCGGAAATGATGCTTCCGTTGCGCTTCCCTTGAAGGAGGGCGGATCGTATAAGGGACAGCGCCAACTGGTGCTGTCGGAATAATTTGTAAAGAAAAAGAATATAGAACAAGAGAAGAGAGGGGGAGAGAATATGCGTTCGCGCAAAAACATGAGACTGTTTTACGGTGCGGGCATCTGCGCACTGGCGGCGTGCGTGCTGTTGCCGGTAATCTGTGTACTGCAAAGCGCCTTTTTAAGGCAGACGATCTTTGAAAGTCTGGAAAAAGGATCGCTTTTGAGCGTCCTCTCCCACCTTTACGAGCAATTTGGGCAGGCAGAATTTGCGCTGGTATACGACGCAGGACATCTGCCGGGGATCCCGCTCTTGCTTTTGTTTTATTTGGTGCTGGCGGGTGCTTGCTTTAAGAGCAGTAAAAGAGAGGGTGCGAGAAGAAGAGGCTGCGTGCTGGCTGGCGCGGGTCTGCAGTGCTATGCGGTGATCTCTTTTTTGACCCATATCGTGCTGGCGGTAGCTCTTTACTACAAGGAGTGGACCCAGGGCGTGTCCTCTTTGATGATCTTTCGTATTTTGCTCACGGCGATGGGAAGCGGCTTTTTTGAGCTGCTCATCATCAGCGTGTTTTCGGTGTTGTTGATCTTAACAGGCAAAAGCGGAAAATACCGCCCCATTGCGGTGGCGGCAGGAGGCGTTTGCTTTTACAGGCTGTTTAAGGACAGCTTGTGGCTCTTCACAGGTCTTTTTGATGGGACGCTCAAGGAAACGGCGCCCTTGCAGATCTGGCACGGTGTGTTTTTCCTTGCGGCAATGTTTCTGGTGCTCTGTGCGGCGGTGCTTGTTGCCATGTCGGGAGGCAGGTCAGAGGAGGACGAAGAGGACGCAGAAAGGAGCACGCCATGAAGTTAAAAAAAGGCTCCTATTTATACATTTTGGGGATGTTTTTCCTCTTTTGGTCCTCGCTTTTTTCTCTTTGCTCCTTTTGGTGTACGTATCGCTATAAAAGTGTCAGAAGCGATGAAAACCTGTTGATGAATGAATTCGGTGCGGCGTTTGCGGGAAGCAACAGCGCGCTGGTGATGTCGGGGGCGTTTGTGGCAGTGTCCCTTGTTTTGGCGGTGCTTATTTTGCGTTATGGCATCAGTACCAATTCCCTTTCCGTTCCCTTGCGGATCGTGGGCATCACGATCCTGCCCCTGTCTATAGCTTCCATGCTGGCAATGTGGGCGTTTTTGGAGCAGGGCGGAACGCTGACCACCCTGGCAGTGCGGTTGATCGGTGCGGTGCCTGCACTGCTGTTTGGCGTGAATCTGATCAGAGTGTCGCTGAATCAAAAAAATTCTCGGATGCTGACGGTGTTTTTTGGTGCCATGAGCGGCTATGCCGTCTATTCGGAATTTGGCTTCGGACAGATCTTGCTGGCTGATTTTTCTCTGGTGACAAAGCAGAGCTTTTTGGGTTGGCTCTCGGTGTTCTTTTTTTCCACGGCACTGTGCCTGTTTTTTGCAGGACTTTGTCTGTGCGTGAGCGGCTGTGAGCGCAAGAGCAAAAAGAGAACGTTGATTCAAGAAAAAACCAAATAAAAAAGATGCTCTCTCAAAGCTGAGAAAGCATCTTTTTTGATATGCAATTTGATGCCGTGCTCAATCGTTCCAGTCGATTTCGGGAACGGAGCCGTCCGTGCCCACCTCCAAACGGGGAGGTGAGGGTTGCTCGATGGAAGAATTCTCATCTGCAGGCTGAGAAGCCGAGGGAGAATTTTCAGCAGGAGCGTCGGTGGTCTTAGTACCGCAGGACACAAAGAGTGCTAAGAACAGCACTGCCAACAAGACAAGCGCAATGCGCAGGGAGCTTTTTTTCATGGTTCGATCCGCTTTTCGCTTGCGCGAAAAGTCCTTTCTATCTCATTAAGGTGTCAACCTATTTTCTGCTCCTATTATAATACAAAATGGGCGTTTTGTCAAGAAGAAGGACGTTTTTGCTTGCCTTTACACCGTGTTTTGCGTGCATTTGTGCACGATCGCATCACGCTAAGGCGATCTTTCTTGCGGTGGGAACCTCTTTTTCCTTTTTGGGCAGTTTCAGAGTGAGAATTCCGTTTTCAAGAGAAGCGCTGATCTGCTCGCTGTCAATACCGGAAAGATCAAAGCTCCTGCTGTAGCTGCCATAGTGACGCTCCTTGCGTACATAGCCGCTTGCGTCCTTTTCTTCTTTTTCTTCCTTGCGCTGTGCACGTACGGTGAGTACGTCTTTTTCAAGTGAAATGTCGATCTCTTCTTTTTTGAACCCGGGCAGCTCTGCTTCAATGAGGAATTGCGCGCCCTCATCCTTGATATCGGTGCGGAATGCGACGGGGGCAGAGAAGGATGCTTCCCTGTCAACGAAAAAGAAAGGATCGTAACGCAGTGCTCGTCTTGCAAAAGGGGTCAGTTCAAACATATCAATACCTCCGTATGTTTATTTCAAAATTTTTAGTATAGTGTGTGCAATACTCCGCGGTCAGGATGCATCAACTGTCCGCCGGCTCTTTATTGCATAAACAGTATACCTCTAAAATATGAAAAAACATAGTGGATTTCTTTTTCTTTTTGTAAATTTAGCACTCCTTGATGAATAGTGCTAAAAATATTCTTGAAATCAAGGGTTGTACAGTGGAGGCAATTGGCTGAAAACGGCTTAAATTTCGCAAGCGAAAGTTCAGAGTGCTAAAATCACACAAACGAAAAAAGAGCCGTCCTGCAGGACGGCTCTTTTGTTTGCTTTTTTGGTTAGTTCTGTACCGAGTAGTTGGGCGCTTCCTTGGTGATGTTGATGTCGTGAGGATGAGACTCGCGCAGGCTCGCAGAGCTGATCTTTACGAACTTTCCGTTTTCCTTCAGCGCTTCAATGGTTTCGCATCCGCAGTAGCCCATACCGGAACGAAGCCCCCCCATGAGCTGGTAAACGGTGTCGGCAACGGGACCCTTGAAGGGCACACGGCCTTCAACACCTTCGGGAACCAGCTTCTTGTTGCCTTCCTGGAAGTAACGGTCACTGGAGCCCTTTTCCATAGCGGCAATGGAGCCCATGCCTCTGTAGACCTTGTAGGAACGTCCCTGGTAAATTTCGGTGTCTCCGGGGGACTCTTCGCATCCTGCAAAGAGGGAGCCGATCATAATCACGTCCGCGCCTGCCGCGATGGCCTTGGGCAGATCGCCGCTGTATTTTACGCCGCCGTCTGCGATCACGGGAATGCCGTATTCCATGGCAACCTGTGCTACATCGCAAATTGCGGTGATCTGAGGCACACCGATACCTGCAACCACGCGGGTGGTGCAGATGGAGCCGGGGCCGATACCAACCTTGATGCAGTCTGCACCCGCTTCGATCAGATCCTTTGCCGCCTCTGCGGTGGCGATGTTGCCCACGATGATCTGGGATTCGGGATATACTGCCTTGATGTTCTTCAAGCATTCAATGATGTTCTTGGAGTGACCGTGTGCGGAGTCCAGCACCAGCACGTCAGCCCCTGCCTTCAGCAGGGCACCTGCGCGCTCCACCACATCGGTGGTCACGCCGATTGCCGCGCCGCAAAGGAGTCTGCCTTCCTTGTCCTTGGCAGAGTTGGGGTAACGGGTCGCCTTTTCGATATCCTTGATGGTAATCAGACCCTTTAGCACACCGTTTTCATCCACGATGGGCAGCTTTTCAATGCGGTGATACATCAAGATATCCTTTGCGCTTTCAAGATCGGTGCCAACGGGTGCGGTAACCAGCTTGTCCTTGGTCATGGCATCTGCGATCTTGCCGTTGTAATTCTTAAGGAAGCGCATGTCGCGGTTGGTGATGATACCCACCAGCTTCTTGTTTTCATCCACGATCGGCACACCGGAAATGCGGTATTTTGCCATCAGCGCTTCTGCTTCATATACATAATTATCGGGGGAGAGATAGAAGGGGTCGGTAATGACACCGTTCTCGCTTCTCTTGACCTTGACAACCTCATCCACCTGACGTTCAATAGGCATGTTCTTATGGATCACGCCAATTCCGCCCTCTCGTGCAATGGCAATTGCCATACGGCTCTCTGTGACCGTATCCATAGCGGCAGAGATCAAGGGGATGTTCAAAGAAATGGTTTTTGTCAGTTTTGTGCCAAGCTTCACTTGCTTGGGAACGACCTCGCTCTTTGCGGGGATCAGCAGGACATCATCGTAAGTGATGCCTTCTTTGGCAAATTTTGCCTCAAAATCAATACTCATAGTCCCGTCCTTTCTTACCTTGCAGGATATTTTTCATAAACCTCTACATATTTACATTATTATACCCCTCACTTTTTGATTTGTCAACGGACTTGCGCGAAAAAAAGAAAAAATTTCAAAAAAACTTTCTTTGTTTTTTCTTTTTCGCAAAGATCCCTATTTGTACTTTCAAAAAAATCAAAAAAATCAAAAAAATATACTTGACAACTGCCGATTCTTGTGATATGATAATAAAGCTGAACACGCGGGTGTTGTTCAATGGTAGAATTCCAGCCTTCCAAGCTGGCTGCGTGGGTTCGATTCCCATCACCCGCTCCAACGGAGGTGAACGTGAAAGCGTTTCACCTCCTTAGAAATGTGCCCTTAGCTCAGCCGGATAGAGCAACTGCCTTCTAAGCAGTAGGTCGGAGGTTCGAATCCCCCAGGGCACGCCAACGGAAAGCCTTTCAAGGCTTTCCGCATATATGGTGGAATTGGCGCAGTTGGCTAGCGCGTCAGATTGTGGCTCTGAAGGCCGTGGGTTCGAATCCCATATTCCACCCCAGAAAAAACGACGTGTTTTAACACGTCGTTTTTTTAACGAAATAAAGCTCTATGGGATTTGTGAAATGCACTTCGTGCGTGAAATATGCCTTCGGCGCATGAAATGCCTGCGGGTGTGAGGAGATCTGTTTCATTTTACATCGAACGAAGCGAGATGTTTCACAATTCACGCGGTGAATCATTTCACCGTGAGCGCAAGCGAACGATTATACTAAGAACTGTGAGAGTTCAAATTAAAAACGGACAAGATCATCTTATTATGGCCCTTACGCAAGAAATCCATCGCGAAAGCGATGGATTTCTTGTTTTGGTGCACCCGGCATGGCAATAACTGGTGGTGAAAGTCCACTATGCGCTCGATAGCAGAAAGTATTAGCCGAAAGCACGCGAGCTGGAATTCGTAGGAAGCCGGATGTAGAGGCTGAAAAGTGTCTCTGCGGGTAAAGTTCTGGACAGACGAACTGAAATTGCATATAAGGCTGACTTGTGATGGACAACTCTGCCAAACAAGAAGAAGTTACAAGCAACAACTTATCGAAACGCCATATACGGACCTGTGCGCACGGTGTTGTGGGAAGACGGTGGTTCGTAGCCGCCTCCTGCCCGATTCTGCAGTATGGTGGCGTGTAGAGCATGGAGCGCACATTCTCTTGCTTTTTGTGATATCGTTCCCGATGGAGCTTAAAATGTATTTTCTTAGACTATGGTGTTGATTTTGTAAATGCCCAACGGGATGGGTTGATTGTTCACCAAATCCATGCCATTCAGCACGATACAATCATCGTACACATCGACAATGTAGCCTTGACTTTCACTGTCTCTTGCTTCCCATGTCCCGTCTGCTGACACAAGTTCTCTCGGCCCACCAGAGGACGGAATGTGAACCGACTTAAAGCCGTTCTCCTCGGAATAAGTTGCGTTTTTGTCAAATTTCTGTGCCTCAAACTTGATATGTGTGTGCCCGTGGAACAGAATGACGTTGGGGTACTTCTGCATAAGGTTTATGAAGTTGGCGGTCTTTCCCGCACCCCAATACCCGAAAATCGAATTTTCTCTTGCATAACACGGATTTCCGCTGTCCTCAACGCCGCCTTCCGTGTTGTCGTCAATGTGAGAGTGAACGAAAACAAAGCATCTTTTGTCTTTGTTTGCTTCAAGCGTTTCACCAAGCCAAGTAAAATCCTCGTCACTCATAACAGAGCTTCCATGATCCTGTCCGCACAATATAAACAAGTCATTCCCTTGCTCTACCGTGTAGGACAACACGCCTTTGCCCGTGTACATTTCCAACTTGTCTAAGTTATCAGTTATTGATTTACCAAAATAACTTTCGTGGTTTCCGCATATTTCGTGAACCGGAATAGTGTGTTTGTCGCAGAGTTCCTTGTATTTTGCAAACTGGGCTTCTTCGAGATCATAGGTTGTAACACCGTTTTCCGTCTTGTCCATATAAAATCCCGATTGTGTCAAATCTCCGCACACGATACACATAGCACAATTTTGACCTTCAAAAAAGGTGAGTGCGTTGTCGAATTTGGAGTTAGGATTCCAGTTGGCGGCTAAATGATATAGATGTATATCGCTCACCAACCCAAATGAATATAATTTTTCCTTTGTAGCGGAAGCCAATCTACCCAGCGGGATCGTGCATACTTTTTTACCATCGCCTTGATACATTCCTATCTTCTTTGCGCCCTTTGGAGCGGTGTTTTGCTGGATAAAGTGTTTGTATTTGTATGCCATAAAATCACCGCCTTACACAATAGGCTCATTTACGGTAATAATTACATTGTCAAGGTCAGTTCCGCTGCCCTGAAGCATACCTAAACGCAAGTAGCTTACGCCATCGAGAGTAATTGTAAACTGTCCGCTCGAACCGCTAATAGATACATTGGAGATATATCCATTAGTAATAAAGTCCGACATATCACCAAAAGAACCGACTTTTGCTTTGTTGCTATCATAGAAACACGAGGCAGTCGTAACAGTCTCATCATCACTGTTCCGTATATCCATTCCGCTCCAATATACGGTGTCACCGTTTTTCACAGGAATGTAGTTTGACACATTGGTGCTCCCAGCATTTGCACGATACCCGCCATCCGAGCCAATTCGAGCGTCGTTACACCAAATACTCCAATCTGTCGTGTTCGTTTTGCTGACTTCCGCAAGGTTAGTATAGCTTGCCTGTGCTTCCTCTGCAACCGCAGTAATAACGATATCTCCCGTCACGCTTGCAATGCTGATAGCACCATCGGTTACATTCACAGCAGAACCGCCCATCGTCACACTTACAGATGACAGCTCATAACCACTATCTGCGGTAATGACAGCGGAATACCCTTCGCCGCCTGCCGCCTGCGTTGCGCTATTGCTGTTTGTGCAATTCGTCAGAGTATTGGTAACAGAGTAATAAACATTGTTGTCAAGTACAAGCTGCCCAATTTCAACGGTGCTACCATCTTCCATTTCGTATTTAACGATGTATGTGCCATCAGCCAAAGAGCCTTGCACAATGATATTGCTGTTTTCATCAACATAGCCGAATACGGGATTGCCGCCGAGGGATTCAATGACCATT
>JAFTMP010000233.1 GCA_017452335.1 Clostridia bacterium | reverse complement strand
CCTTGCATCAGTATCTTGATATGGAGCTAAGGGACTTCAGATAGACAAAAAAGAAAGGAGGGTCTACCGATGGACAGACCTCAAGACCCCCGGCAGATGGGCGCGCCTCTTGGTGAAGTGCCCATAATGCCTACAAAAAGACCCGTTATTGGAAGAGAGCAGGTCCAAAAGGCAACGCAGACCCTTTTGGACTATAAACGCGGCAAGAGCAATCTTGACCGCAAGATCGTGGAAAACGAGAAATGGTATAAGCTTCGCCATTGGGAGTGTATGCGGGCAGAGGACGATCCCGTGAAGCCCGCTTCCGCTTGGCTTTTTAACTGCCTTGCAAACAAGCACGCTGATGCGATGGACAACTATCCCTCGTGCAACGTTCTTCCCCGTGAGGAGTTTGACAAAGGAGAAGCCAAGCTCCTTTCCTCGATCATTCCTGTCATCCTTGATCAAGCAGGATTTGAGCGTACATACTCCGGTGTGACAGAATACAAACTGCGTTCAGGCACCGGTATCTACGGTGTCTTTTGGGATGGCCAGGCAAACGGCGGCATTGGGGACATCAAGATCAAAAAGGTGGATGCGCTCAACCTGTATTGGCAGAGCGGGATCACCGACATTCAAGATTCAAGAAACCTTTTCCACGTGGATTTTATGGATAACGATCTGCTTGAGCAGATGTTTCCCCAGCTTTATGGGAAGTTGGGCGGTGACACCATTGCTCCTGCCCGCTATGAGTACGATGACACCGTGGACGTGACGGACAAGTCCTGCGTGGTGGATTGGTACTACAAGTCCTATGAAAACGGCAAAGAGGTGCTTCATTACTGTAAATATGTCAATGATGAGGTGCTTTTTGCCACCGAGAACGAGCCCGAGACCTATCCAAACGGTTTTTATGAACACGGAAAATACCCCTTTGTGTTTGATGTTCTCTTTCCTCTTGAGGGAACGCCCTGCGGATTTGGTTATATTGACGTGGGCAAGCAGCCGCAGGAAACGATTGATCGACTGAATCAAGCGATCCTCAAGAATGCTCTTGTAAACGCAAAGCCTCGCTTTCTCGTCTCGGCAAGCGGCGGCATCAATGAGGAGGAGTATGCCGACATCAACAAAGAGATCATTCACGTGCAGGGACCGCTTGACGAGCGGAATGTAAGACCCGTTGAGCAGAGTGGTTTATCAAGCATCTATCTTGAGGTGCTGAACTCCAAGATCGATGAACTAAAGGAAACCACGGGAAATCGTGACGTTTCAAACGGAGGCACTACAGGAGGGGTAACCGCTGCATCGGGCTTGGCGGCAATGATGGAGGCTTCAAGCCGTTTATCAAGAAGAGACAATAAGTCTGCCTACAGAGCCTTCAAGGAGGTGTGCGTGCTTGTGATCGAGCTGATCCGTCAGTTCTATAGCCTGCCCCGTCAGTTTAGGATCGTGGGCGAAAACGGCGCGCAGGAGTTTATCAGATATACCAATCAAGGGATGCTGCCTGTGACTACCACCGACATCAACGGCAAGGAACAGTATAGGATTCCTTTATTTGACGTGGAGGTAAGTGCGGAAAAGCAAAGTCCCTATTCAAGACTTTCGCAAAACGAGCTTGCGCTTCAGTTTTACGGCGCCGGTTTCTTCAATCCCGCTCTTGCCGATCAAGCTCTTTGCGCGCTTGACATGATGGATTTTCCAAGGAAAGACTTCGTTACTCAAAAGATCGCGCAAAACGGGTTGGTGTATAAGCAGATGACAGCGATGCAGATGGCCGCTCCTGCCATCACGGGGGAGCAAGTCACATCTTCCAAAAGTACGCAGGCGCTTGGGGGAGAGGCGACCTCTGAGCCTGCCGTAACGAAAAACGCAAGACAGCGGGTGGCGCAGTCCACTGCCCCGGTATAAGAGAGGTGGAGGGTAATGATCCGGGTGTTTTTTGGAGAAAACATCGAAGAAAAATCTCTTACTATGCAGGTGAAAGGACACGCAGGGCATGGAGTGATCGGGAGTGATATCGTCTGCTCTGCGGTGTCCATCCTCACCTATACGGTGGCACAAATTTTTAAGACTATGGAGCAAGGGGACGCATTTAAAAGCCCTGCTGTTATTCGTCTTGACAGGGGAGATGGGCAGATCTCCGCGCTTTGTCTTGACAGTGACGGCTATGCGGAGGCACGAAAAGCTATGCTCTTTGCAAAAACGGGAATTCGGCTTCTTGAAACGGCGTATCCCGAAAACGTAACGTTGGTAGAGGCAGAAAAAGCCTTCAAATAAACCACGTCGTGCCCACGATACGGGCAGAAAGGAAAACCTATGGCACCAAAAATCTTTTTCAGAAGACTCGACCTCCAGCTCTTTGCTGATGGATCGGCAGGGGGCGGGGGTGCAGGCACCGGGTCTGATGGAGCAACGGGCGTAAGTGCGACCGACGCCGGGGCGCAGAAAGCGGGCGTAAAAAAAGGCTCAAATCCTCTTGCCGATGTCAAGTACGGCATTCAAACTGAGATTGCTGAGCCTGTTCCTGCCGCCGAGGAGCAAAAGACCAAAAGCACCACCGAGGAAAATCTTTCCTCCCGCGATCTTGATGCAGAATTTGACGCGCTCATAAAGGGCAAGTATAAGGATGTCTTCAATAAGCGGAACCAAGACATCGTCAGACAGCGTTTGAAAGGACCGGAAGAGAGCGCCAAGAAGTATAAGGTGATTGCACCTGTGCTTGATCTTCTTTCAAAGCGATACGGCGTGGATGCCTCCGACATCAATGCTTTGTCAAAAGCAGTGGAGGACGATAACGCCTATTACGAGCAAGAGGCGATGGAAAAGGGAGTCTCCGTTGAAACCTTGAAGGCAATGAAAAAGGTGGAGCGGGAGAATGCGGAACTTAGACGGCAGATAAAAGAGCGGGAGACCGAAGAATCTGCCAAAAGGCAGTATGCCGCTTGGTTTAGACAAGCGGAGGATACCAAGACCGTATATCCCTCCTTTGACCTTGAAAAGGAGCTTGCGGCAAGCGCAGACTTTGCAAAGCTTCTTAACGCAGGCGTAGACGTACGCACTGCCTTTGAGGTCATCCACAAGGACGAAATCCTTCCAGCCGCCATGCAGTATACGGCAAAGGTGACGGAGGATAACGTTTTAAATCAAGTTCGTGCAAACGGTGCAAGACCACGTGAAAACGGTATGTCTGGACAGAGTGCGGCAAAAGTAAAGAGCAAAGTGTCTGAGCTCTCTAAGGCAGATATTGCAGAGATCAACCGCAGGGTGGCAATGGGAGAAAAGATCAGCTTCGGCTGATATGCGCTATCTTTTTGTGAAATCTTGAAGTTCTTGCAAAAGAGTTATGATCTTAACGCAGAAAAAAGTGAATACGATTCCCTTGTAAAGGTGATCAAACAAGCGGTGACGGGCAGGGAACTGAGAATGATCAATGTAACAAGGGTGCGTAACCTGCATAAAAGATTGGAGCGTTGCGATGTAAGGCAAACGCGAAGGAGGAACGCGATTTGCACTTACAGAAGGCTTCGCAACACATTGCAAGGACAAAAAAATTGTAAAAGGAGATTGCGAAACTTTTTTCTTCATTCACCTTAAAACGATACTTGCGTTTATGACTGCAATGGACCGTAAATTGCCGCAAAAGAGCAAAGAGATGCGTTTAAAAAACGTATTTTTCGGGCAATGGCACGAGCGGAGAAGCTATATCGGAAACAATAACCGCTCGTAGCTTCTTCGCACTAAATTTTTTGAAGGAGAAATAATGAAAGATTTTGAAAAGACCATGTTTGTTGTGTGTCTGCAGCTCTTTGCAGAACCCAACACCAATGTGACCACTGACACCGGTTTGTCGGTGGAAAACAAGACCTATTACGACAAGAATCTGATTGAGGAAGCCAAGGCAAACCTTGTGCACGATCAGTTCGGTCAGAAGAGAAACATTCCCAAAAATGGCGGTAAGAAGATCGAATTCAGAAAGTTTGCTTCTCTGCCCAAGGCGACCACCCCCCTAACTGAGGGCGTGACTCCTAACGGCAAGAAACTGGCTGCCACCTCCATTGAGGCAGAGGTCAAGTGGTACGGTGACTACGTTGTGCAGTCCGATGTACTGGAGCTGACCGCCATCGACAATACTATTGTGGAGGCAACCAAGGTTCTTGGACGCCAGGCAGGCATGACGCTTGATACCGTTGTAAGAAATGTTCTTCAGGGCGGTACAAATGTGTTCTATGCACCCAAATCAGACGGTACGCCTGTTACCTCGCGCGATGATCTTGACAACACCTGCAAGATGACTGTGGATTTGGTGAACCGTGTCGTGGCGTTTTTGAAAAAGAATAACGCGCCGAAGATCAACGGTTTTTATGTTGCCATCATTCACCCTCTTGTGGCATACGATCTGCTGTCTGATCCGTTATGGATCGATGCACACAAATATGCAACGCCCGACAATATCTATGAAGGGGAGCTTGGCAAGGTTGGCGGTGTGCGCTTTGTTGAGTCTACTGAAGCAAAGATCTATTCGGACGGCGTATTCGGCTGTCTCTTTATGGGTGACGGTGCATACGGTACCACCGAGGTTGAGGGCGGGGGTCTGCAGACCATCATCAAGCAAAAGGGTTCTGCCGGTACAGCCGACCCCCTGGATCAGCGTTCTTCTATCGGTTGGAAGGGCGGCAAAACCGCTGAAATTCTCGTTGAGCCTTATTTGATAAGAGTGGAATGTAAGTCTGCTTTGTCTGATCAGGCTGAAGAGAATTAAAAGAAAACAGAATGGTGCGGGAAGGACCTTTCTTCCCGCACCTCGTATAAGGAGGCTATATGACTACTGAAAACATCAACGAAACCACTTTTGAACCTTCGTTTGAAAAAGCTTCGAATGCGCCCAAAATGGTTCAGATTTACCTGCCGCTTACAAGATCCGAAACCGACGATGTATATGTGGCGGTAAACGGGAAGTCCTTTCAAATCAAGCGAGGCGTGCCGGTCACTGTTCCCGATTACGTGAAAGAGGTTTTGGATCACCAAAACGAAATGCTTTTTAACGCCCTTGCTTATGAACGCGGCGCACAGGAAAAGATAGACGATAAGGAATTGAATTAACGCATCCCCAGGGGATTGCATATACGAAGGGGAACGCATATACACCGTGCGTTCCCCGTTTATTTATATTTTATGCTATGTAAAGGAGAAACAAAATGACCATTGTCGAGCTTTTTTCGGAGTTTCATAAACTGCGTCCCGAATGGGTGGTCAATGATGAGGAGCTGCTACAATACCTCAACGAAATCGAGGGGCGCATCAAAAATGAGATTATCGACCGCCACGAGGGCGGTGAACAGATAAACTACGTGCCTTATACCACATCCTCAGAAATCGTCCTACTTGCCAAAGCGCCCTATGACCGGCTGTATTTGCACTACCTTGAAGCAAGAGCAGATTACACCATCGGAGATACGACAAGATATCATAACTCCTATGCGATGTTTAACGAGGCATTTGAGGCATTTGCAAAGCAATATAACCGCACCGTGATGCCAAAACGCACGAGAATTAACTATTTTTAAGGGGGGGAGAAGACGTGAAATTACCCTATTTAAACAAGCTGGAGAGCGGTGAAATGGTGATTGAGGAATTTTTGGGCTACAATCACAACCCCCGCATATCGGAAAAAGAATTTTTTGATATGGAGAATCTAAGCTGCAACGATTACCCGGTTCTTTCGGTGCGCAGAAAGCGTGGTGTGATCACAAAGGACGCGGATATCAAAGCGATCGTCTACAAGGATGGTCTATGCTACGTAAAAACCAAAAAGCTGACCGAGACCGCCACGCAGCTCACCTTCGTTAAGAACGGCAAGGATGAGGTCTTTGCGGAGCATTCGACTGTTCCCGCAGATAAAGAGCGGTGGCTGGTCTCTTATGGGACATATCTTTTGATCTTTCCCGACAAATTTTATATCAATACTGAGAATCTTTCCGATCGTGGTGCTATAGAGCAAGAAAACGTTGTTTCCGGAACGGTAACATTTACCCTTTGTACTGCTGACGGCGGGGCTTACGCAGACTATGTTCCCTCCTCATCCGAGCCTCCCACTAAAAACAACCTTGATCTGTGGCTTGATCTCTCTATGACCCCAAATGTTTTGAAGCAATATTCCTCCGCTTCGGGGATGTGGGTGGACATTGCAACCACCTACGTGCGCATTGAGGGGCAGAACATTGCAAAAGGCATCTCAAAAGGGGACGGCGTATTTCTTTCAGGGTGTGATCCCCAGGGACTTGACGGAACGGTAATTGTGGAGCATGCCTTTCACGACGAAGGGGCAAGCGACCGAGCCGAGGGGACGAAGGACTATATCGTAGTTGTCGGAATCTTGCAGGAAAGAAAAACGCAAGCAGGAGGGGTGACGGTGAAACGCGCCCTTCCGGAAATGGACTACGTGATTGAATGCGGCAACCGCCTTTGGGGGTGTAAGTACGGATTTGTAAATGGCACGACCGTGAACGAGATCTACGCTTCAAAGCTGGGGGATTTTAAAAATTGGAATTGCTTTGAAGGGATCTCCACCGACTCCTATGTGGCTTCCCGAGGCTCTGATGGGGTATTTACCGGAGCAATCAATTATTTTGGTCAGCCTATCTTTTTCAAGGAAAATGTG
>JAFTMP010000232.1 GCA_017452335.1 Clostridia bacterium | reverse complement strand
TATGGCTCATTCCTTTATAATGCTGTATAATGAAATGCAAAATTCCAAAGCGATAAACCGTCAGTTGGGTGCAAATGTTGAACAGCAGATGCTGGTAAACAGTATTCATTCCATAATTATGGAGGAACATAGCGCCGAGGAGGCTCTCAGAAAGGTTCTGGAGACGGCAGGAAATTATCTTCATCTTGACAGGATAAGCGTTTATTGTCCGGAGTTGTTCGGTGATAATTTAAAGATTGTCTCATCGTGGCAGATAGATGAGGACAAGATTTATGAGAGTGATAATTATGTAAAAACAAGACATAGGGAAATACGCCATGCTTTGGGCGGAACTGAGAATTATTTTTCAAAGGGCTCTGAGGTACAGATTAGTGACTTTAATCTTGGCGCATTTGCTGTTTCTGAAATATACGGCAGGGAAAACGAAACTGCGTTTGTTGTATATGAATCCTATGAAAAAGGGCGTAAGTGGAATTATAATGACCGAAAAATAGTAAGAAGTGTTTCACAGTCTGTGTCTAATATTATGCAGCGTTGTGAAATGGATAATAAAATTGAAGAAAAGAACAGACTGCTCCTTGAAAAAAGCGGTTTTGAGAAGGATCTTGCAAGAAACGAGCGCGACCATGGGGAAACGCTTCTTCAGATCGCAGAGCTGAGTCGGGAGCTGGAGGAAGCGCAGGCACAGCAAAGCGCCCTTGGCGGCAAAAAAGAAGAGTGTCTTTTAAAAAAGCAGAGTGAGAGCGCACGGTGCGAAGCGCTGGCGCGTCAAATGAAAGCACTGGAAGCACAAAATGAGGATCTGAAAAAGGAAAATGCAGAATACGAACGGCAGTCCGAGCAGATCCGCGTGCGCCAAAAGGAAAAGACCTCTCACAGAGAGATCTTGCTGCGGGAATACACAAAGCTCGACGGTGCGCTGGAAGCCATCAAGTCCGAGCAGGAGCGCTACACCGCGCGGCTGTGGGATGAATATGAGCTGACTTATGCAGGCTCCAAGGAGCTGGGTGTGCCCGAAATTACCGAAAGCACCCGAAACGAGGCGGTGAGCCGTCAAAACAAGTTAAAAAACCGCATCAGAGATCTGGGACCCGTGAATGTGGGCGCGATTGAAGAATATGCGGACGTGAAGGAACGCTTCGACTTTCTCTCCGGTCAGTATGAGGATCTGACCAAGGCAAGAGAAGAGCTGGGCGGTGTGATCGTTTCTCTTGAAAAGGAGATGCGCGCTCGTTTTGCAGAGGTATTCAGCGCCATCAACGACAATTTCCGCTCGGTGTTTGCAGAGCTCTTCGGAGGCGGTACGGCAGAGCTGTCCCTCAATGACCCCGAAAACATTTTGGAAAGTGGTATTGAGATCAGCGTTGCCCCTCCCGGAAAGATCATCAAGAGCTTGTCTTTGCTCTCGGGCGGTGAGCAGGTGTTCGTGGCAATTGCACTCTTCTTCGCCATTTTGCGGGTCAACCCTGCCCCCTTCTGTCTGCTGGACGAGATCGAGGCGGCACTGGACGAGGTGAACGTTGCCCGCTTTGCAAGCTACGCAAAGAACTATTCGGACAAGACCCAATTCATCATCATTTCCCATCGCCGCGGAACCATGGAGCAAGCCGACACCATGTACGGCGTGACCATGGGTGAGCGGGGCATTTCAAGAGTGTTGCCCCTGCATTTAAGCGATGTGGAAGCCAAAACAGGAATGAAAATTTGAGTGTTTGCATACTGCCCCAAAGGGTAGTATGCAAATGCAGAGCTTTTTATCAAGAAAGGTATTTCAATGGGATTTTTTTCTAAACTGAAAGAGGGTCTGAAAAAGACCAAAGAATCGGTTTTCGGACAGGTCCATGAGCTGTTCAAAAACATGCGCAAGGTGGACGAGGATCTGCTGGAGGAGCTGGAGGAGCTGCTGATCATGGCAGACGTGGGTTGTGCTTCGGCTGAAAAGATCATCGAGCGTCTGCGCGACGAATTAAAGGAACGCAAGATCGAAGGGGGCGACGAAGCACTGGAGGTGCTCAAGGAGATCCTCTGCGACATGATGGGGGAAAACACCTCCTTGAAGTTAGACACCACCCCCTCGGTCATTTTTGTGATCGGTGTCAATGGCGTGGGCAAAACCACCACCATTGCAAAGATCAGCGCTCAGTTGAAGGCACAGGGCAAAAAGGTGGTGCTGGCGGCAGCCGACACCTTCCGTGCAGGTGCCATTGATCAGCTCCAGGTCTGGGCTGACCGCGTGGGCGTGGACATGATCAAGCAGGGCGAGGGCGCTGACCCTGCCGCTGTGGTCTTTGATGCAGTGGCGGCGGCAAAGAAGAGAAACGCCGACGTGCTCATCGTGGACACTGCCGGACGCCTGCACAATAAAAAGAATTTGATGGATGAGCTTTCCAAGATGAACCGTGTACTGGGAAGAGAGCTTCCCGATGCGGCAAGAGAAAACCTGCTGGTGATCGACGCAACGACCGGTCAAAACGCCGTGATGCAGGCAAAGGAGTTTAAAAACGCCGCCAACATCACAGGTCTTGTACTCACCAAGCTCGACGGCACCGCCAAGGGCGGCATCGTCTTCTCTGTAAAGGAAGAGCTGGATATCCCCGTGAAATTTGTGGGCGTGGGCGAAAAGATCGACGATCTGCAGCCCTTTGACCGCAAGGATTTTGTAAATGCGCTGTTTGACAAGGAGTGATGGGATGAAGATCGTAATCGCCTCTAATAACAAGCATAAGATCAGCGAGATCAAAGCCATTCTTCATGAACAGGTGTCAGCGGACATCGAGCTGCTCTCCCTTGCCGAGATCGGCTATCACGAGGACATTGAAGAAAACGGCGAAACCTTTGAAGAAAACGCCCTTATCAAAGCCCGTGCCGCCGCTGCCCTTGGTTATATGGCAATGGCTGATGACTCGGGATTGATGGTGGACTATCTTGACGGTGCGCCGGGGGTCTATTCGGCGCGCTACGCGGGAGACCCTTGCAATGATGAAAGCAACAATCAAAAGCTGTTGGCCGCCCTTGCGGGCACCACACCAGAGGAGCGGGGCGCAAAATTCGTTTCCACCATCGCCTTCGTTCATCCCGAAAAAGAGGAGCTTACCTTTGTTGCAAGAGGTGAATGTCCCGGGCAGATCTTATACAAATACAGAGGAACAGGCGGCTTTGGTTACGATCCCCTCTTCTATTATGCCCCTCTTGACAAGACCTTTGCCCAGCTGTCGGCAGAAGAGAAAAACATCGTCTCCCACCGTGCAAGAGCGCTGGACAGCTTTTGTGCCGTCCTTAAGGAAAAACTAAACATCAACAACTGAATTATCGGAGAAACTATATGCTTACAAGCAAACAGAGAGCCTTTTTGCGCTCGAAAGCAACCGTGATTGACGCCACCTTCCAGATCGGCAAGGGGGGCGTGAATGAAAACATGCTGGCTTCCATCGAAGCCGCTCTGATGGCACATGAGCTTGTAAAGATCAAGTGCCTTGAAAACTGTGAATACACCCCCAAGGAAGCCTGCGAGGGCATTGCCGAGGCGATCGAAGCAGAGGAAGTACAGGTAATCGGCAACAAGTTCGTGCTCTTCAAGATCTCTCCCGAGCACCGCCGCTTTGACCTTGTAAAGCTTTGCGAGATCGAGGAAAAGAAGGAAAAGAAGCCTGCAAAGTCAGCACCCGTAAAGGGCACCAAAAAGCCTAAGCCCGGGGCAAGAGCCTGCGCGCCTGCGGGCAAGGGGACACAGGGCAAGCAAACCGGCGCAAGAGCCGACAAATACGGCTATCAGATCACCAAGAGAAAGGGATAAGGTCCCAAACTGTTATAAAGGAGCGCGCAATGAAACTGGGTATTTACGGCGGAAGCTTTTCTCCCGTGCATATAGGTCATTTTAAAAGTGCCCTGCACTTTTACGATCACTGTAAACTGGACAAACTGCTCATCATGCCCGTCAGTGTTCCGCCGCATAAAGCGGCATCGCACATCGCACCGGGGCATCTTCGTATGCAAATGCTCAAAGAAGCGTTTTCCTCTGAAAAGATTGGAGAGCGCAACATTGAAGTTTCAGATTTTGAGCTTTTAAAAGAGGGCAAAAGCTATACCTATCTTACCCTCGAGCATTTTGCGCAAGGCGGGGATGAATTATATTTGCTCATGGGCAGTGATATGTTTTTAACGCTGGATCAGTGGAAAAATCCGGACATCATCTGTGATCTTGCCACCATCGTGTTAAATCCCCGTGAGACCGATCAACCCCTTGCCGCCTTTGAAGAGAAGAAAGAGCAGTACGTCAAGCAATACGGCGCACGGGTGATCCTTTGCGATTTTGAGCCGCTGGAGGTCTCCTCCAGTGAAGTCCGCGCCATGATTGAACGGGGGACACCGACAAAGGGTCTGCTTGATGCCGATGTTCTTCACGTCATTAAAGAGCACAAGCTGTATGGCAGTGCGTCCCATCCCGACACCATCAAAAAGGAGCTTCCAGCGCTTTTGAGCGCCAAGCGGTGTGCGCACGTGCTCTCGGTAGAGCGGGAAGTAATGCGGATGGCAGAGCTTTTTGCACTGGACGAGGAACAAACATTGATCCTGCGCCGCGGCGCACTGCTTCACGACATCACCCATGAAAAGAGCTTTGAAGAGCAACTGATGCTCTTTGAGCTCTACGGCGTGGAGCTGACAGAGGATGATCAAAAAAGTCCCGCCGTGCTTCATCAAGTCACGGGAGCGCTGGTGGCGCTGGACCGTTACGGGGTGAGCGCGCAGTGTGCCAATGCCATCGCCTGCCACACCACGGGAAAAGCGGAAATGACTCTTATTGAAAAGCTGCTCTGCCTTGCCGACTACATTGAAGAGACCCGCACCTATCCTGCTTGCAAGGAGTTGCGTCGCGTTTTCTATGAAGAAATGCCTGCAGAACAAAAAGAAACGCACTTGGATCGCTGTATGCTCATCTATTTTGAAAACACGGTGCGCCATCTTGAAAAAAAGGGTGCATTCGTCCATCCGCAAACGATGGATGCCCTTGAGTTTATGAAAAAGCAGTGCATTACCGAAAGAAATTGAAAAATCTTCTTGTAAAGAAGAAAAAACTGTGCTATACTGATAAGGTACATTGTATTTCAAAGCAGGAATCTGCTTTGGAGTAACGAAAGGAAGGCTTTCACAAAGGAAAGCCGTGGATTATAATTATGGAACAATTTAAAATTGCAGATCTGTCAAACGGCACCCCCAGAGAGGTTGCCGACAAGATCATTGAGATCCTGAACATCAAGGACGCAGGCGATATCAAGCTGCTTCATGTAGAGGATCAGACCATTATCGCAGATTATTTCGTTATTTGCAACGGTAATACCAATACACAGCTCAAATCCTTCGCGGGCGAAGTGGAGTTCCGTATGGAGCAGTGTAACCGCCCCCCCAGATCTATGGAAGGGTATGCCGAAGCCACCTGGATCGTGCTGGATTTTGCATCGGTGATCGTACACATTTTCAACAGAGAAACCAGAGGCTTCTACAACTTAGAAAAGCTTTGGGAAGCGGCAACCGAAGTGGACATCTCCGCACAGCTCACTGAAAAATAACGTTTTGAAAGAAAGGACACACCATCGTCATGAAATACGATTTTAAAGCCATAGAGCAAAAGTGGCAGCAGAGATGGGAAGAAAGCCATGTATTCTCTGCAAAAGATGACTTTTCAAAGCCTAAATTCTACGGACTCATCGAGTTCCCCTACCCTTCGGGCGCAGGTATGCACGTAGGTCATATCAAGGCGTATTCGGGTCTGGAGATCGTGACCAGAAAAAGAAGAATGCAGGGCTACAATGTTTTATACCCCATCGGCTTTGACGCCTTCGGTCTGCCCACCGAGAACTACGCCATCAAAAACGGCGTGCATCCCCGTGTGGTCACCGACAAGAACATTGCCCGCTTCACCGAACAGCTCAAGAAGGTGGGCTGTGGCTTTGACTGGGACAGAGTGGTAGACACCACCGATGATAAATACTACAAGTGGACCCAGTGGATCTTCCTTAAGATGTTTGATAACGGTCTGGTATTCAGAGACAAGACCTTGGTCAACTACTGCCCCTCCTGCAAGGTGGTGCTGTCCAATGAGGACTCCCAGGGCGGTAAATGCGATATCTGCGGCAGTGACGTGGTGCAAAAGTCCAAGGATGTATGGTATTTACGCATTACCGAGTATGCTGACAAGCTGCTGGACGGTCTTGACACCGTGGAATATCCTGCGAACATCCGTATGCAGCAGGAAAACTGGATCGGCAGATCCTACGGCGCTTTTGTCAACTTCAAGATCAAGGATCTGGAGGAGACCCTGCGTATCTACACCACCCGTTGCGATACCCTTTACGGCGTAACCTTCATGGTTATCGCGCCCGAGCATCCGCTGATTGAAAAGCACAGAGCGCGTATTACCAACATTGACGCTCTGGATGCTTATAAGGAAGAGTGCGCAAAGAAGACTGAGTTTGAAAGAACACAGTTGACCAAAGACAAGACCGGCGTGAAGATCGAAGGTCTTTCTGCCATAAACCCCGTCAACGGCAAGGAGATCCCCATCTTCATTTCCGACTACGTCATGATGGGCTATGGTACGGGTGCCATTATGGCTGTACCTGCCCACGACGAGAGAGACTACGAATTTGCAAAGAAATTCGGCATCGACATCATCGAGGTCATCAAGGGCGGCAACATTGAAGAAGCCGCTTACACGGGTGATGGTCAGATGGTCAACTCCGATTTCTTAAACGGCTACGACAATAAGAAGGACTCCATTGCCGCAATGCTTGCATATCTTGCAGAAAAGGGCATTGGCGAAAAGGGCGTGCAGTACAAGATGAAGGACTGGGCGTTCAACCGTCAGAGATACTGGGGCGAGCCCATTCCGATCGTACACTGCGAAAAGTGCGGTATGGTAGGCATTCCCTATGAAGAACTGCCTCTGAGACTGCCCGAAGTGGAAAACTTTGAGCCCGGTGAAGGCGGCGAGAGCCCTCTTGCAAAGATCGAATCCTTTGTTAACTGCACCTGCCCCAAGTGCGGCGGAAAGGCAAAGAGAGAGACCGACACCATGCCCCAGTGGGCTGGTTCCTCTTGGTATTTCCTGCGTTACATCGACCCGCTGAATGACGACTGCCTGGCAGATCCCGAAAAGTTGAAGTATTGGCTGCCCGTTGACTGGTACAACGGCGGTATGGAGCACGTGACCAGACACTTGATCTACTCCCGTTTCTGGCACAAGTTCCTTTACGATATCGGCGTGGTGCCCTCTGCAGAGCCCTACGCAAAGCGCTCGGCACAGGGTATGATCTTGGGTGCCAACGGCGTGAAGATGTCTAAGTCCCTTGGAAATGTGGTTGACCCGCTGGATGTGGTAGAGCAGTACGGCGCAGACACCCTTCGTACTTACGTGCTCTTCATGGGTGAATACGGCACCGCCGCTCCTTGGAATGAAAGCTCGGTGAAGGGCTGCAAGAGATTCCTTGAAAGAGTGGCAGATCTGCCCGCAAAGGTCAAGGGCGAGGGCGAGACTCCTGCCATCACCTCGGCACTGCACAAGACCATCAAGAAGGTATCCTCCGATATCGAAGAGATGAAGTTCAACACCGCCATCGCGGCGCTGATGGGACTCTTAAATGAGATCGACAAGGC
>JAFTMP010000231.1 GCA_017452335.1 Clostridia bacterium | reverse complement strand
TTTCAAGGTCGGGTCTCGTTTTGGGGTGCTTGGGGGTGAAGACGGTGCAACAATCCTCAAAGGGTAAAATAGAAGTATCAAAGGTGCCGATCTTGCGGGAAATGGAGATGATCTCCTCCTTGTCCATACCAATAAGGGGACGGAACACGGGAAGGTCCACCACACTGCCCGTTACGTGCAAAGCCTGCATAGTCTGGCTTGCCACCTGACCAAGGCTCTCGCCTGTAATGAGCGCCAGCGCGCCGTCTCTTTTTGCCACTCTGTTGGCAAGACGCATCATAAAGCGGCGAAGCAGCAGGGTAAAATACTGCTCCTCGCAGTGCTTGACCAGCTCCTCTTGGATCTTGGTAAGGGAAATCACACCCACCTTCATACTGCCTGTATAGACAGTGACCTCCTTTGCAAGCTCCATCACCTTTTCTCTTGCCTGTTCGCTGGTGTAGGGGAAGGATTCAAAATGGAGCGCCTCCACATTGCACCCTCTCTTCGCCATCATGTAGCCTGCCACGGGGCTGTCAATTCCGCCCGAAAGCAGCAACAGTGCCTTGCCTGCCGAGCCTGTGGGAATACCGCCCGCGCCCTTTTTGATGCCTGCATGCAGATAGGCGCCGTATTCGCGGATCTCCACGCGCACCACCACCTGGGGATTGTGCACATCCACCTTCATACGGGGCATGGCTTCCAACACCGCCCCGCCCACAAGCTGCTGCAGCTCGGGGGACTTGATGGGAAAGCGCTTGTCGCTTCTCTTTGCCTCTGCCTTAAAGGATTTTGCTCCGTAAAGGAACTGGGGCAGATACTCCTTTGCCGCCGCCGCAATGGCGTCCACGTCTTTTTCCACCACGCAGGCTCTTGAAATGCTCACAAAGCCAAACACCGTCTGCGCCCGCTCCATGGCAAGGTCTAAGTCTGCGCTCTCATCCAGCGGCTCGATATAGGCAGTGGACTGCTCATGATACACCTTGAAATTGCCGCAGCCCTTCAGTCTTTTTTGCAGTTCCTTCACGAGAAGCGCCTCAAAGGTGCCGCGGTTGAGCCCCTTTAACACGATCTCGCCGTATTTACAAAGAATGATCTCTTTCATTTTCCGTTCTCCTTTAAATTATGATGGGGCTCTGCCCCATACCCCGCCAAAGGCGCTGCCTTTGGAATCCGCCTAAACCCTTTTTGAGAAAAGGTTTTAGGAATTCCAAAAACTTTATAAGGATTTTTGTTTTTTTGTTTTTTTATAAAATTCAGTTTTTTTGCCCCGGGCGAAAGGCTCACTTGATCCTGCGCACTTCCTTTTTGATGGGCAGACCCTTTTTGTAGTAATTGACGATGGTCTCGCACTCCTTGGGTCCTTCTAAAGTGAAAATATAATGGCGGTTCAAGATGCCCGCATCGTCAA
Source organism: Clostridia bacterium (assembly GCA_017452335.1). GTDB lineage: Bacteria > Bacillota > Clostridia > Oscillospirales > CAG-272 > UBA11512. The sequence goes on along the minus strand of JAFTMP010000231.1, from coordinate 1,251 downwards.
GAAGCTTTGTGCGGTCGCCCATATAGGTGGGCAGGCAGTTAAAGATGATCTCTCTGCCCCCCTCCTTCAGTACCGGGAAGGCGGCGTTTTTGCGGTCGCGCAACAGCTCGGTGCCCACCGGCTTTTCAAGGGTCATCAGCGGGAATCTGCCGTAAACAATAAAGGACTTCTCGCCCCCAATGTCCCGCGCCTGGGGTAAGATGAGCTCGGGGGAGAGCATCACATCTTCAAAAATTTCCTCCCAAAAGGATGCCGCGGCGCTGTTGGTGATGTTGAGGCGGTAATCGCCGTGCAATATAAAGCCGCACTCCTTTGCCAGCGCGATATGTCCGATGTTGCCCACCAGCGCGTGCACCGCGCCCTTTCTTTTTGCTTCAAGCAGGGCACTTTTGATCTGCTCCACCTCCCCATCGGGGATCACAGGCGGGAAGAGCACGCCGTTTGCCTTCTTGCCCTCAAAGCGGTCAAGGGGCAGATACACTTCCTGCAGGGTGCAGTGCTCGGGAATGGAGGAAGCCTTGTAAAAGCGTCCGCTTTCCTTTCTTTTTGGGGGCTTGGGGTTGCGCTTAAAGCTGTAGTCGCCCATTTGCACCGCAGGACGCTCGATTTTGATCTGCGGGCGCTTGGGGGCACTGTCCTTGATATGCACCGTTTGCCGCTCGCTTGCCTTGATATCCGCTTCTCTGCGCACGCCGTTCATATGCATGCCGATCTTGCCAATAAAATAGCCGTCGGTAAAGCCGTCTCTTGAAAAAATGCGGGCAAGGTCCTTGATCTCCTCGGCATCGGCATCCCGCGCTTCATCAAGCAGCTTGCGATAACGGGACACCACCGCGTAAACATACTCGGGATTTTTCATCCGTCCCTCAATCTTTAAGGAAGCAACGCCCATATCAATAAGCTCTTTGATGTGTCCCGCAAGGCAGTTGTCCTTTAAGGACAGGGGATATTTTCCGTTATAGGGGAGTCTGCAGGGCTGTGCACACTCCCCGCGGTTGCCGCTTCTGCCTCCCACGATGGAGGAAAAGAGGCACTGTCCCGATTGGGAAACGCACAGCGCACCGTGCACAAACGCCTCAATCTCAATGGGAGACTGGGCACAAAGGGTTCTGATATTTTCACGTGAAAGCTCCCTTGCGCACACCATACGCTCAAAGCCCACATCCTTTAAAAACGCCGCCGCAGACACGTTATGCCCCTACATCTGGGTGCTGTCGTGCAAGGGAAAATCGGGCAAGCGTTTTTTCAGTT
>JAFTMP010000230.1 GCA_017452335.1 Clostridia bacterium | reverse complement strand
AGACCGTGGTTATCCCAGCCGGGAACATAGGGGGCATAATAGCCCATCATGGCGTGGGAGCGCACGATAAAGTCCTTTAAGGTTTTGTTTAAGGCATGACCCATGTGGATGTAGCCGTTGGAGAAGGGAGGGCCGTCGTGCAACACGAAGGTGGGCTTTCCTTCTCTCTTTTTTAACATATTTTTGTAAAGATCCTTCTTTTCAAAGGTCTTTAACATTTCGGGCTCCCGCTGCGGGAGGCTTGCACGCATCTGAAAGTCGGTTTTGGGTAAATTCAGTGTGCTTGTATAGTCCTTAGCCATTATGATACTCCTTTAATTTCAGTATAAGTAAATAGGTAAAAAAGTAAAGCTCGGCGGTGCGCTCGCAGGGTGCACGCCGTGTATATATCTGCGGTTTGAAGACCGTTTTTTTCGTAGTTCAGTTCCTCTTCCCCACGGGGGGAATTTCTCTGGTATCACCGCTGGGGGCGCTGTCGGCGCGCTTTTTCTGTTTGGGAATTTCCTTGGTGTCGCTGTCGGGCACCTTTTTGGGACTGCGCTTCACCGATTCAAAAATGGCGGTGCGCATCTTGGCATCCTCGGGAAAATCCGCCTTCTTTCCTCTCTTGGGGGCAGAGGCACTTTGCTCCTCCTGCTCCTCTCCGATCACTCTGCCGCTTTCAATATCCAGCTTCATCTGCTCCAGCAGCGAGTTGGCGTAGTCGTCCTCGGTCATTTCAAGGGCAGGGTCGGAAACGGCAAGCTCGGGGGAGATCTGATGCAAGAACTCCAAGTGCAGTTGATACTGCTTTAGAGAGTTTTCCTTAAACTCCCGCACGGCGCGTCTGAGCTTATGAAGCGTCACCCGCTCTTCTCGGATCTTGGCTTTAAACTCCGAGAGCATGCGGTCGGTATTTAATTTTGCGGTGCGCAATATCAGCGACGCGCGGTCGTTTGCCTCGTCAATGATCTTGCGTTCTTCCCGCTGTGCGTTGACCATGGCGCGTCTGATGGCGTCTTCGTTTGCTTTCAGACGGTCATATTCCGCCTGCAAACGAGCCAGCTCCTTTTCAAGGTCATCGTTGCGCTGGTACAGCTCTGTATATTTTTCAAGGACGAAATTCAGGTGCTCGTCAACCTCGCTTGTGGAATAGCCGCGAAGCGCACGGGCAAACTGTCTTTTTTTCAGCTCGCTTGGGGAAAGCACCGAAACACCTCTTTTCTTAAGTTTAATTTTATTGGGGCTCTGCCCCAATGCCCCGCCCAAGGCGCTGCCTTGGGAAACCGCCAAAAAACTTTTTTAAAAAAGTTTTTTGGATTTTCAAAAAATTTTGATGCGCCAAACTGTCGTTTGGCGTGGAAAATACATAACAAATTCCGCAAAACTCCGTATGCATAAATGAGTTTTCTGTCTTGAAATTCACTTATATTTAAACACGATCAAGTGCAGTCTCCCGCTTTTTGTTTGCTTCGGTTCTTCCTCTGAGAGAACGTAGCGTCCAAAGCCCCGCAGGGATAGGGTATCGCCCGGCAGAAGCTTTTTGTCGGGGCGGGTGACCTCTTCAAAGTTTACGTTTGCAAACCCCTTTTTGATATAGTCTGCCGCCTGCTCTCTGCCCACCTTGGTCAGTGCCGAAACGATGCAGTCCAGCCGCAGGGAGGAAACGGAATGATGCAGCTCTTCCTTTTCATAGACCAAGAGGAAGTCTGTCGGAAGGGAAAAGTCCTTTTGAATTTGTACGGCGGCTCTGCCGATCCTTGTTAACTCCGTACAAACATAGGGTACGATCTGTTCCTTGAGCATCACCACACAGCCCTTTTCATATTTGAAGATCTCCCCGATCACCGAGCGCTTGAGTCCCAACGCCATCAGCGACCCCAGCACCGCACGGTGCTCGGGCACACTGCCATCGGTCAAGGTGATGTAAAGGGGGGTGATCTCTGCAAAATCCTCGGGAGCACAGCCCTCGTAATCGGGGCAGAGCACAACGGGCAGGGTGCGCGCGGCACCATGCACGCCTCCCGTGAAGAAATAGAGCAGAGAGCGCTCCTTTTTCAGCGCTCTGAATGCTCCTTCATAATCCTTGCGTTCCTCGGGGGTTAAAAACTCTCCTGCCGCAAAGCCTCTCTTTTCGCAGATCTGCCACAGATCCTGTGCACGCTTTCCCTTTTCCATCAGAAGGCAGAGAAGAGCGTTAAGATCAGCCAGAGGAGCACCACGGTGAAGAGATGTGCCATGTCAATGGGCAATCCCGCAAACCATCCTGTTTTGTCAAGCAGAACGCGGGCGGGGGCGGTGAGAAAGTCGCTCAGATTGAATATAAAATTGAAAAAAGCGCCGTCGGCATCCGGATTGATAAAGGACAGCAACGAACGGATCGTCAGCACGATCACCCCATGATGCAAAAAAGGATCACCGTGCCCGATAATACAAAATCAAGTGTTTCCAAATTTATATTTCTCCCATGCCCGCAAAACGGGCGCAAAGAACCTGCCCTTCCTTTTTTGGGGGAAAGGCGGTTCTTTTTACGTTATAACCGATTGCGAAGGACTTAGCCGAAGATATCCTCGTCTGCAGCCTTCTTTAAGGGGCTCTTGGGGGCATCGCTTAATGCTTCGCCGGAAATGCCCACGTTGCTGGGGGTGATGACGAAGGTGTTGGTTGCCACGCGTCTGACGGACCCGTCAATAGAGTATGCCACGCCCGAGAGGAAGTCGATCAGTCTCTTGGCGGTCTCCTTGTTGGTTGCCTCTAAGTTGAGGACTACGGTGCAACGGTTGATTAAATGGTCTGCGATGGCGGGGGCGGACTCAAAGGTCTCGGGACGAACCACCTTTAATTCCAGTGCGTTTGCACTGCCTGCGGAGGTCTTTGTGTGACCTGCGGAAGGGGCGCTCTTTACGGGCGCGGGATCTGCAATGGCTTCCTCCCCTGCCAGCTCTTCTTCATCTTCAAATTCATTCTTTTTGATCTTATCCCAAATGCTCATCTGTATACTCCTTTTTTTCTTCTTGATTATTCGTTATTTGATATGTTCTTTTACCGAACAGCGCGGAGCCCACTCTGATCATGGTGGACCCGCACGCAATTGCTTCCACGTAGCTGTCAGACATGCCCATGGACAAAATATCCATGCTTATATTATGCAGTTTTTTTTGCGAAAAGTCAATAAAATTTTGATAAGTTTCTTGAAAATAATGCAAATAATCGGACTTTTTTTCGCAAATCGGCGCCACTGCCATCAGTCCGCGCACGTGCACCCTTGAAAGGGAACCGATGGTGCTCAGTGCCCCCTCCAGCTCTTCGGGTAAAAAGCCGCCCTTTTGCGCTTCTTTTCCGGTGTTCACCTGCAAAAGCACGTCCATGTGCACGTCCTTTTTTTCAGCCTGCTTTTGAATTTCAAGGGCAAGGGGGAGGCTGTCCACCGAATGGATCATCTCCACCTTGTCAATGATGTATTTCACCTTGTTTCTCTGCAGTCTGCCGATGAAATGGATGTGGGCGCTCTTATCAAGCTCCGGATATTTTTCAAGCAGCTCCTGCACCTTGTTTTCCCCGATGTAAGAAAGCCCCAGATGCTTTATGGCATAGTTGATGTGAGGGGCACTCACCGTTTTGGTAGCGGCAAGAAGGATGGGTTCATCTGCTCTTCCCGCCAGCTTGCAGGCGTCCTTGATCTGCCGGTGCACACGCTCAAACTGTGTGTGCAAATCCTTTAAATATTGTTCCTCTTGTTCTTCCTTAAATGCTTCGTTCATGTTATAAACCTCCGTTTATCACGGTTACAAGCGGTAGCCTTCCTTCAGATCCTTACCCGAGGTGACGATCACGTCGTTTAAGGCAAGATACCATTTGGCGTTTCGATCGGCGGCATCGAATTCCTTGACCACATAGTATCCTTGATCGCTTCCCGCAAGGATCTCAATGCGCTTAAATACCAGCTTGTTGCCCTTGCTCACGTAGACGCCGGGAAAGCTTCTGCCCATGGATTCATCCCACAGGTAGCGCACGGCACCGGTGGGCACCATGAGCCCCTGCACCCGGTTGATCTCAAAGGATACCGTCTCGGTGCGGGAGAGCAGTCCTGCGGGGGTGACGCTGTCCGAGCGGAAGATCAGCAGTGTGCCGTCGCGCTCGGGGGAAACGGTCACCCGATAAAGAGTCATGTCAAAGCTGCCCTTGTCTTGAAACTGCAGGGAATAGACCTGCCCTTCCCGCAGATCCATGGCGGAGGCGTTGTCGGTGTAAAGGGCGGTGTACCAAACGGCGCTTTCTCTGATCTTTCCGATGATATTTTTTCCCTCAACGGAAACAGGCTCCCTTTGGGTCAGCTCCAAAAATCCTTCGATATCCAGGTTTTCCGCCGCTTCTCTGCTAAAGATGGTTTCGTAGCCGTCGGTTTGTGCATAGAAATTGCCGGCGTAGGGGGTGTAGATCTTCTTTTGTGCACTTCCAAGGCGCGAAAGAAGCTGTGCGCGCAGTTCTTTTAGTTGGGCGATCTCTTGATCGTACCCTTTCTGCGCCCCCGTTGCCACCTGCCGTTGTTGCAGCAGAACCAGCAGCTGCTCGGTCTGGGTGGCATTGGAGAGATTGCCCGTGCGGTTATTTTCCCGAAGGATTTTGGAGAGCTCCCTTAAGCGCAGCTCGATCACATCCAGCGTTTCTTTTTGATTTCCTTTTTCCAGCAGATAAATGATCTCATCGTACCTGCGGATCATGGGCAAAAGATCCTCGGGGTCATTGTAGACATTGCCCACCAAAGCACCCTTGATCACGTTTTCGCCCTCTGCCAAAGCCTTTAGGATCTCCTTCTCTCCCTCTTTCTTTGTCGTACAGCAGTATACGTTGGCGCCCGGCTCCTCGGTAAACAGGGGACTTTCGTCAAGAAAGAGATAGCCCTTGGCGTGCACCGTCTGCCCTGCCGTGATACGGCGGGCAATGGCGGTGGACAGGGCATCCTCCCCCGATCCCGAGAGGTGGAAGACCACGTACCCGATGAGCAACAGGGCGATCAGCCCCGAGAGCACGTATATACAAATGTTTATCAGATATTTTTTATCCATAAGCTCCAATCTCTCTGCGCGGCAGATGTTTACGCTTGTGTGTTCCTGTTATTGTTGCCCGTGGCTGCCGATATAGGCAAGAGCCAGCCGTAACTGCTCGTCCCGCGGCAGAGCGCAGTCAATTACCAGACTACCGCCTACGGCGTTGCTTGGCACGCCACCTTCGCCACAAGCATCACCGATACTCTTTTTAAACCAGGTGAGCTGTCTTTTGGCATAGTTTCTCGACGCTTGCATGATCTCTTCCTTCACGGCATCAAGGGTACATTCTCCTCTGAAATAGGGCAGAAATTCCTTATAGCCGATGGCTTGTGCGGCGGTGGGCGAGAGCTGCTTTTCATAAAGGGCGCGCACCTCTACTTCTAACCCCTCATCAAACATCCCCTGTACGCGGCGGTTGATCTTTTCATAAAGGACCTCCCGCGCATCGGGCAGAAGATAGATGCGCCGTGCATCGTAGCGGCTTGTTTTTTGTCTGGAGCGGGCATCCCAAGCGCTTTTGGTTTGTCCTGTCAGCAGGTAAATTTCAAGGGCGCGGATCACTCTTTTTTTGTTGTTTGGATGAACACTCTGCGCACTCTGGGGGTCAACTGCCGCAAGACGGGCGTGCAGTGCTTCATTTTCCTCTTTTTCAAGCTCCTCGCGCAGTGCTTGATCGCAGGGTGCATCGGAAAGGGTGGTTTCGTATAAGATATTGTCTAAATAAAGCCCCGTTCCCCCGCACAAAATGGGCAGAGCCCTGTTTTTAGCACAGTCGTCAATAGCGCTGTGGGCAAGGGCGGCAAAGTCCGCAAGGGAACAGCTCTCGGAGGGCTCTAAAATATCCAGCATCCTGTGGACAACGCCCTGCTTTTCTTCTTCCGTGACCTTCCCCGTGCCGATATCCATGCCCTTGTAGATCTGCATGGAGTCGCAGGAAATGATTTCGGCATGTTGCCCCTGTTTCTTCAGCGCCAGCGCCAGCTCTACGGCAAGGGCGCTCTTTCCCGAGGCAGTGGGCCCCGAGATGCACACGATGGGTTGTTTCTTCATGGGACTGCCCCCTTTTTTAAAAATGAATAGTGAAAAGTGAAGAGTGAAGAGTGAAAAGAAGTGGTTGCTTTTTGCGAAAGCAAAAAGCTTCATTATCTCTTATCTTTTCTCTTTTCTCTCTTATCTGTTCATTCAATAAATTCTTTATTGAATGAACATGGCGTCTCCAAAGGAGAAGAACCGATAGCCCTCCTTCACCGCCGTTTCGTAGGCGTTTAAAATGGTTTGTCTGTCTGCAAGGGCAGAGACCAGCATCAAAAGGGTGCTTTCGGGCAGATGGAAGTTGGTAATCAGTGCGTCGGTGACCTTAAAGCGGTAGCCGGGATAGATGAAAATGCCTGTTTCGGTGGCAACGGGCTGTACAATCCCCTGCTCGTCTGCGGCACTTTCCACGGTGCGGCAGGAGGTGGTGCCCACGCAGATGACCCGCCGTCCTTCTTTCTTGGCGGTGTTGATGCGCTCTGCGGCTTCGGGGGTAACGGAAATAAACTCGCTGTGCATCACGTGCTCTGTCACCTTGTCTACCTTCACGGGACGGAAGGTTCCCAGACCCACGTGCAGCATTACCCGTACGATCTCCACGCCCATTTCTTCGATTTTGGAAAGAAGCTCGGGGGTGAAATGCAATCCCGCCGTGGGGGCGGCGGCAGAGCCCCGCTCCTTGGCGTAGACCGTTTGATAACGGTCACGGTCCTTTAGCTTTTCGGTGATATAAGGCGGCAGGGGCATTTGCCCCACGCGATCAAGCAGGGAGAAGAAATTGTCCTTGCTCTTGTCATATTCAAAGTGCAAAAGTCGGTTTCCCTCGGGCGTGCTTTCGGTAACCGTTGCAAGCAAGATCCCGTTTACGAATATAATGACAGTGCCCGGCTTACAGCGTCTGCCCGGGCGCACCAGCGTTTCCCAAACGTCAAGACCCCTGTCCTTTAAAAGGACCACCTCGATCTGAATACCGCTGTCCTCCTTCACGCCGTACATTCTGGCGGGAATGACCTTGGAGTCATTGATGACCAGCACGTCTCCCGGCTTTAAGAAATTTACGATGTCTTTAAAAATATGATGTCCCATCTGCCCGCTTTGGCGGTCAAGCACCAGCAGTCTTGAGCTGTCGCGGGGCTCGGCGGGCGTTTGCGCGATGCACTCTTCGGGCAGATCGTAGTAAAAATCCGCTGTGGTGAAGGCACATTCGGGACGAGAATTGTTGATCATGGTTGCTGTCCTTTCGGTATATCTGTTGCCGAACCTGCATGGGCGCCGACACGCTTTGCGCGTATTTGCCGCAGGCATTTTCAAAAGGGATGCGGGTTCGGGGAAGTCTTTAGAATAAAATAGTATTACATTTTATTATACATCAAATTTTTGTCAAATGCAACCGTTTTTTGTTTGATTTTTATGAATAGACCGCTTTTTTTAACGCTTTTTCAAGCGCTTAAAGCTGTAAGGGAAGAAGGGAGTTTTAAAAATGGGTGTGCGTTCCTACATACGTCAACATCAGCCCCCGTGGCTTGGGGGCTGTATTGCTCTGCCCGTAACGCCCTTTGAGGAGGACGGTCAGGTAGATCTTTTTGCCTTTGAAAAACAGCTTTCCTTTTTGGCACAGGCGGGGTGCCGTGCGCTGGCACTGGGCTTTCCCGCAGGGGAATGCTACACCCTGCGGGATGAGGAATACCGCTTGCTGTTGGAGGACGCAGTGCTCTTTTTCGGCGGCAAAATGCCCGTGATCGCGGGGGTGTTCGCACCCTGCACGCAGCGGGCGCTGTCGTTGGCGCTCATCGCTTCCGATGCGGGGGCAAGTGCTCTTTTTTGTCCCCCGCCCCCCTTTTTGAGGCAGGAGAGTGCGGGGTACTTTTCCCATGTCAACGAGCTTTCAAAAGCGTGCGATCTGCCGTTGATCCTCTCTTTTTCGGGGCATGGCGGGGAATTTTTGCAGTATCGGGAGCTGGCGCGCCTGCCGTCGGTCATTGCCTTTGCCCAAAAGACAGACTCCCTTGTACAGGGACAGCTTTTTTTAAGCGCCCTTGCGCCAACGCCTCTTCTTTGCACTGCAGACACCCTGCTGTATGCCGCGGGGCGCTTGGGGTATAGCTCTGCCTTTTCAGCGCTGGCAACCCTTTTTCCGGGGAAAACGCAGGCGCTTTTTCAAAAGGAAGGGCAGGGCAATGCCGCGTTGCAGATCGCCCTCACCCCTCTTTGCCGCATGCTTGACGGTTCAGACGGGTGCGCTCTTTTAAAGTGGGCACTGCATCGAAAGGGACTGTGCACCCCTGCCATGCGTCTGCCCGGGGTCATGCCTCAAAGGGACCTGCTCATTGCCTTCGAAAGGAGTCTTGAGCAAGCAAAAAGACAGCTCTGCCTGCCGTAGCCTGTGGCAGTTTGCCTGCCTGTGCGTATACTGATAAAGGAGGATAGCGAAAGGGGATGCACAGCCCGGGATTTTCGGATCGTGTAAGGTTCTGCGCTTTTTTGGAAAATCTTCCATGTTTAACTCCTGTTATTTTGTGGCAACACTATAAGCGAAAGGTGCGCATGCGCATCGGACAGGAGTGTAAGCATCTTGTCATGAGGTGTAAACGTCTTGTCTTTACTTGAAAAGAACGGAGAGAGAAAGAAATGACTGTCAAAAGGGGAGATATATTTTACGCGGACTTAAGTCCCGTGGTGGGCTCGGAGCAGGGGGGCATGCGCCCCGTACTCATCGTGCAAAACGACGTGGGTAACAAGCATAGCCCCACCGTCATCGCCGCCGCCATCACCAGCCGTATGGGCAAGGCAAAGCTGCCCACCCATATTGATGTGACATTGCGTACCGAGGATCGGGGGGCTTGCGGGGGACTGGCGCGGGATTCCGTGGTGCTCTTGGAGCAGATCCGTACTCTTGATAAACAACGCCTGCGGGAAAAAATGGGGCATCTGTCCCCCGAGCTGATGGCAAGCGTGGACTATGCCCTGTCGGTCAGCTTCGGGCTTGCCGGGAGAGACCGTCTCAAAGAGGAAAAGCCCACAGCCGACAAGGATTCCGTCGCCGCATCTACCGTGTAAGGGGGATTTTTTGCGGGGCTCTGCCCCACACCCCGCCAAGGGCTCTGCCCTTTGGATACCCACTTAAGGAACCTTGGAGTTGCTTTGCAACTCCGAAAAAAGTTCCTTAAGAATCCTCAAAAACTTTTGATGGCGGCAAAATACTTTTGCCGCAAAAAAATTTTCTCAAAACTTCCACGCCAAACGATAGTTTGGCGCATTCAAAGTTTTTGAAGGTTTTTAGGGGACTTTTTACAAAAAGTCCCCTAAATGGGGTTTGGGGCAACGCTCCAAGCGCATTTCGTGAGGGCAGCGCTTATTGGGTGCAAAAAAACACACCCGATCATTCGGGTGTGTTTTGGAGTCTTTTTGAAGCTTTTTTATACGTCTACCTTTTGGGAGCCGATGGGATTGACAACGCTGAAGCCCACGTTGACTAAGTGGTCAGCAACGCGCTCAAGACCTGTTACCACAGAGGAGTAATAGGGGCTGACGTTTGCGTTACAGCTACCCTCTGCAAGACGGGCAAAGTGGCTTGCCATCAGCGTTCTCTTCATGCCGTCAACGCTTTCTTCAATGGCGGTGAGCTTTGAAAGCTGTTCCTTGTCGGTATTTTCAAAGACATTCTTGGAGATGGTGAACATCTCGGTTACTGCGTTGCTCATTTCTTCAATACCTTCGCCGGCGGTCTTGGAGAAGGCGACGTTCTTTGAAAGCATTTCTGCGCCGATATCGTGGAAGTTTTCTGCGTGGTCGCCGATACGCTCAAGGTCGTTGAGCACATGGAAGTAAGCACCGATCACCTTTTCGTCCTTCTCTTCGATATCCTTAGAAGAGAGCTTGATGAGGTATCCTGTCAGGGCGCTGTTGGTGAAGTCGATGATCTCCTCGTTTTTGCGGATCTGCTCGCCGTGCTCGGT
>JAFTMP010000229.1 GCA_017452335.1 Clostridia bacterium | reverse complement strand
TCTTTGGTTTTACAGCAAGGAGTGTTGACCCCTGCTGTGATGGTCTACGGAGGACAAAATGGAAAATCACGTTTACGACTGCTATGAGGTGAAGTTAAGCCGTGTATTCAATTTAATCACCGAGCAAAACCGTATGTGGGTGCTCGGTGCTGTGGGTGTTTCGGTCATTGCCCTGCTTGCGGGGTTGCTCCTTCCCAAGGTGGGGCTTGGCAAGGCGGCGCTGATCATCCTGTTTTCGGCGCTCTTTCTGCTTGTAAAAGTTTTCAGCTTCCCCGGAAGCATGGATGTGACACCCACAACGGTGAAGTTTTGCCATCGCGGAGCGTTACTTCATTTGCTTCTTCATGGGCAGATCCGGCTTGACCGTTCTTACACCGATGAATATACCCTATATCACATCACCGAGATTGAATATCTGCAAAGCGTCCTTGAAAAGCGCTTTCATGTGGGACGGGTGCGCCTTCACGGCAAAGCAAATGTCAAAAAAGGCGAGGACAGCTTCAGCGAGGAAGGAGTATACACCGTTTACGGTGTGAAGGATTTTGAAAATACCGCGCAGTGGATGATGGAATATATTCAACTTACAAAATAAAGAATTCAACAAAAAATGGAAAGACCGATCAACTTGGTCTCTCCATTTTTTGTTGCTGTTCAAAAAAGTATCAAAAACTCTCCAAATGCTCCCTTGCGTATTTAGTCAGATAACTTTCAAGAGGCTCCAGCTCATCAAAGGCATCATCATATTCATCAAAGGGGTAGCGTTCGTATTGCCCTTCAAATTCCTCAAGCTCCTCAATATCAAAGGAGGAAAGATTCTTTGGATCAATTCCGTTTTCCAAAAGAAAATCATCGTAAAGCTTTTTATGCTCTTGGGCACCGATGATCGCCATATAGTCACTAACCAATGGTGCTGCCATGCGGCTGTGATTGACAAAAAACTGACACAAGCCGCCGTTGTTTACTTCTGTCTCCAGCCAATTCACGCAATAAAAGATCTTTTGATGGGGATTTAAAGAATTGACACCCTCTCCCCAATCAGCAAAGCCATCCACCTTGCGCTCGGTCCTTACCAAAACGGCATAAAAAAACTGTTCGTCTGAAAGAGCATTTAACTCCTCTAAAGACAGTTTCAAATAGTGTGCATCCTTACTATACAGCCCCATTGCTTCTTCTCCTTTGCGGTGTTGATAGAATGATTATAGCATAAATTCCCTGCCCTGTCAATGAGATTTCGTTATGTGGTTCGTTTAAACGGGAGTGGAGAACGCGCAAGACAGGCATAAAAAAACATCGCTTGCTTACAAAATTCAAGATTCATTTCAAATTTTATTCTGACTTATTGCAATTCGCTGTCAAATGTGGTAGAATACGCTCGAATAACAAACGAAAGGATCTCATTATGAGTCAACTCGTCACACCGGATCATTTGATTGAAAAACGACTACGGGAAAACAACATTGCCTTTAAATGCTTTATCGTACTCCTCAACCTCTCCTTTTTCGTTGCCACCCCCATTGCCCAGGCGATCACGGGCGTGACGGGCGAGCTTTTCTTAAGCAATCTTTGGGATATTTTCACAGGTCCCTCAAAGCTTGTGACCGACTACTTTGCCCTTGGGTGTTTATCCAGTGCCCTTTTTAATGCGGGGCTGTGCGGTATTGCCTGCACGCTGATCATTACCATCAGCCGCGCACATGCCAACAGTACCACCTTTGCAGCGTACATGCTGGTGATCGCTCACTGCTTTTACGGTTTAAACTTCATCAATATGTGGCCGCCCTTCATCGGGGTGTTGATTTATTGCAAGCTCACCGGTCATTCCCGTCGGGACAATTTGCACATTGCCATGTTTTCAACAGCACTTGCCCCCTTCATCAGCGATTTTCTCTTTTACTATCCCCCGGGAGAAGCGCTGAAGATCGGTGAATTCAGCGTGCTGGGCATTATTCTTTCCATCGTGTTTGGCGTTCTTGCAGGTTTTCTTGTTCCTGCACTCCTCCCCGGAACAACGGCGATGCACCGCGGATACAATATGTATAAGGCGGGACTTGCCATCGGTATCCTTGGAATTTTCGTCTATTGCTTTCTCTACAAGACCTTGGGCATCGACACCCACAGCACGGGTCCCGACATCGGCTCGGGCTATGAATCCTTTAAAAGCGCCCACTATTTGTTCATAAACGCCTTTTTTGCCTCCATCTTTCTCATCGCTCTGATCTTAGGGTTCTTTCGCAACGGCAGAAGCTTTAGGAATTACCGAAAGCTGACCTCCTGCGCAGGATACGGCTTGGATTTTGCCGACAAATTCGGAATGCCGCTGTGTTTAATCAATTTCGGCGTTTACGGTTTTTGTATTCTCGCCTATCTGAATATCGTATTCTGGCTGCCCACCGTCTTCCCCTTCTTACCCCAAGGGGTCGGCTTTACGGGCCCCACCGTGGGCGTGACCTTTGCCGCACTGACCTTCTCTGCCGACGGTCAGCATCCCAAAAACGTGGCGCCCATCGCCCTTGGCTATACCGCACTGTTTACTTTGGTTTGCGGCTTGTGTTTGATCACGGGCGCGGATATTCCCTGGACCCTTTCCACCCAGGCGTACATCAACGGTCTTGCCTTTGCAACGGGACTTTGCCCCATTGCAGGAAGCTACGGCTTTAAATACGGCGTGATCGCAGGGCTTGTCAGCGCCATCATCTGCACCTCCACGGCGGCAATGCACGGCGGATTCGTGCTGTATAACGGCGGCTTTAACGCAG
>JAFTMP010000024.1 GCA_017452335.1 Clostridia bacterium | reverse complement strand
CTTGGGCGCGCCCGTCTTCTTGTCCATCTCGTACATTTCATCGGCATTACCGTGGTCAGCGGTGATCAGTGCAACACCGCCCACCTCGTCGATCACGGGCAGGATTCTTGCAAGCTGCAGATCCAGCGCCTCCATGGAGATGCGGGTCGCTTCCATAGATCCGGTATGACCAACCATGTCGCCATTGGGGAAGTTGCAACGGATTGCCTTATATTCGCCGGAGCGGATCATTTCGATAAGCTTGTCGGTGATCTCTGCGCACTTCATCCAGGGTCTCTGCTCGAAGGGCACCACGTCGGAGGGGATCTCCACATAGGTCTCAAGCTGTTCATCAAACTTGCCCGAACGGTTACCGTTCCAGAAGTAAGTCACGTGGCCATATTTCTGGGTTTCGGAAACAGCCGCCTGAGAAACGCCGCTTGCCGCCAGATACTCACCCATGGTGTTGGTGATTTCGGGGGGATTTACCAGGTATCTTGAAGGAATGTGTGCATCGCCGTCGTATTCCAGCATACCTGCATAGAGTACCTTGGGGTATCTCTTTCTGTCAAACTTGTCAAAGCCCTCTGCGGTATCAAAGGTCTTGGAAATTTCAATCGCACGGTCGCCGCGGAAGTTGAAGAAGATCACGCTGTCGCCGTCTTCGATGGTACCAACGGGCTTGCCGTCCTTGGCAATAACGAATGCGGGCAGATCCTGGTCGATGACCTTGGTCTCTGCTCTGTAGGTTTCAATTGCTTCCTTGGCAGAGGAGAACTGTCTGCCCTCGCCCAGCACGTGGGTTGCCCAGCCCTTTTCAACCATAGACCAGTTTGCTTCGTATCTGTCCATGGTGATCTGCATTCTGCCGCCGCCCGAAGCGATCATGACATCGAAATCGGGTGCACGCAGTTCGTCAAGGAAGGCTTCAAAGGGTTCCACATATTCCAGCGCCGAGGTCTCGCCCACATCTCTGCCGTCAAGCAGAATGTGCACGCGTACCGTCTTTACGCCCTCTTCCTTGGCTCTTACCAGCATTGCCTTCAAGTGGTCAATGTGGGAGTGTACGTTACCGTCGGAAAAGAGCCCCAGGAAATGAAGAGTTCCTGCTTCCTTTACGCCGCCAACCAGTGTCTTCCAAGTCTCGGAAGCAAACATCTTGCCGCTCTCAATAGACTGAGAAACCAGCTTTGCACCCTGTGCAAAGACTTGTCCCGAGCCCAGAGCGTTGTGTCCTACCTCGGAGTTACCCATATCGTCATCAGAGGGCAGACCCACTGCCGCACCGTGTGCGCGCAGGCTTCTTACGGGGTAGTCCTTCATCAAACGGTCAAGAGTGGGGGTGTTTGCGCAGTATACCGCATTGCCCGCATTTTCGGGTGCAATGCCTACGCCGTCCATTACGATGGTTACTACAGGGCCCTTTACCCCTGCAAATGCATTTTTCTTCAATTGATTTGCCATATCAATACATCCCTTCTGTTTTCATCTTTATAGTATCTTTTCATTGTAAAGCATCTGAAAGACAGTATAGCATATTTTTTTCAAAATGCCAAGTGCTTCTTCTGATTTTTTCTCTTTTTTCGCAAAATTACACTCTTGCGCAGTAGTATTTGTTGTCGATCGCCTCGCTGAGCTTGCTGTGGAAGAGCAAGAACACCACCAACAGCGCGCCCGCCGCAATGGGGTTGACGTATTCCATGATCATCAGCTTCGAGAACATCCGGAAGAGTCTGAAGATCACCCCCGCGCCCCCTGCCAAAAGGCAGAA
Source organism: Clostridia bacterium (assembly GCA_017452335.1). GTDB lineage: Bacteria > Bacillota > Clostridia > Oscillospirales > CAG-272 > UBA11512. The sequence continues at coordinate 4,817 of JAFTMP010000024.1, read as the reverse complement.
GCTGCGCAAAACATTCAACCACACACCCAAATTTTTTTGAATTAACGCCGTCTTTCTTTCACCGATCCCCTCTGCCAGCTCGCTTGAAGCACCGGTATGGTCGCCGATGATGCACGCAAAGATCCTGCACAGCCCGAAGAGTGCCACGGGGAGCATCAAATATTTTAAAATGCTCAGCGCGCACAGCCCGAAATACGCGGGCAGGTGTCCCGGATGTCGAAGCAAAATATTGGAGACGGAATCGTAGTACCCTACACCGTCCTGGATATTCAAGCTGAAATTAAAGAGCAGCTCGTATACCCATTCCGCCGCCGCCAGCAGGGTGTATCCACCGCTCAACAGCAGTGCGGTCCTTGCCTTGCCGGGGTAGAGAGCGTACATGCGCCAAATGCCCAGGCACAAAAGAATTCCTGCGGCAAAGTCGGGCAGAAAATCATTTCCGTCAAGACGGAAGGGCAACAGAAAGATCAGCGCCGCCGTGAAGAGCAGTCCTGCTGTTTTCAGCGCTCTGTAGGTGAGCACCTCGTGCTTACTGCCCACTTCCTCCATGTACTTTTCATCAAGCTTTTCAAGAAAAGCCTTTTGCTTGCCCACTGCCTTAAAATATCGAAGCATATACGCCCACCAGCCGATGCCGTAAAGGGTCACCACCACGCCGTTGAGCACCGTCAGTGCCTTATATACAAATTCATTCACCTGCGCACCCGTGCCCGCAATATTTTCAATAAAGCCGTAATCGGTGGTCAAGCTCGTAAGCTCCGGCAGGATCGTCAAGATGCTTTTAAGCAGTGCAATAAGCACCGTTAAGGGCAACAGCGAGGAAAAGCCCGCATAAAGCGGTTCACAGCTCTCCCGCATTGCCTGGTAGGTGACGGCGGAAAAGAGCTTATGCATGCCATAAATAAACAGTGCACATTCCCCAATGCCGAAGCAGAAGGAAAAGATCAGCGGCCACACCGTTTGCCCGGAGTCGGTCAAGAGCAGGAGCGTGAGCATCTTACCTGCATTGGTAAACGCCAAGATCGTCAGCGCTTTGGAGGCGTCCTTTGCCCGATCGTCAATATCTGCAAGGCGCAGAAAGCCAATGACCATCAGCGCCGCTCCTATAAAATCGGGGAGAATATCCAAGACCGAAAAATTGGGATTGATGAAAAAGAACAGTCCCACAATGATCAGCATGCTGTTGATGGGTAATTTTTTCTTGTTTTTCATTTCTTTTTTCTTCCCCCTTGCCGCTGTTTTCTCAGTTTTTCCGCCTCTTCCCGCTCCATGCGCTTTTTCACAAAGGGCGAATTGACCTGCTTATTCAGTGCACTCTCCTGCTCTTGCTCCTCTTCTCCCTCTCTGCAGATCCACATATAGCAGGAGAAGACCTGGATCATCATGAGCAGAAGCACCGCAAAGCGGGAAAGCGTGACGTATACGAGCAGATATTTTCCGTATTCACTGCCCATAGAGATCATGATGTTTGCCACAACGAACAGCACGAACATCAGCGGGAAAAGGATCATATTGCGTTTGCAGGCAAAGACCGTTTTGCTCCGTCCCGTATCCCTTGCAATGGCAACGAGTGCGGGAAGCAGGGTCATTTGCACCGCGTAAAAGACCAGCTCAAAAACAGGTGCGCATCCGCTTGCAAAATCGGAAAGCAGCGTGTTGCCGCTTGTCAGCACAATGAACTGCATCACGCTTTGCATGAGCATCACCGTACCGCCCGCGGCAAAGCCCCACGCCGAAAGCTTAAAGCGATCCTCATATTCCGAAAGCTTCAAGCAGGCGTACATCCCGATAAAATAGCCGATAAATGAGGGCAATACGCTGTATGCGGACATGCAGAGAATCAGGGTATAGCCTATAAACAGTATCCCAAAACCCATGGTTCATGCACTCCTTTATGCTTCTTCATTATTCTTATTGGCACCGCAGCACTTCTTATACTTCTTGCCGCTTCCGCAGGGGCAGGGATCGTTTCTGCCCACCTTTACCTGCTTCTTCACGGGCACGCCCGCGCCTGCAGGTCTGGTGGTGGCAACCTTGCCCGCGGAAACGGTACCGCCGCCTTCGTTTGTGGAGGTGATCTTGGCAACCGCCTCTCTCTTCACTTCCACTCTGGGCGTTGCAGAAAGCACTGTACGAACGGTGTCCTCTCTGATGGCGGCAACCATGCCGTCAAACATCTCGCCGCCCACAAGCTGATACTCGGTAATGGGATTTCTCTGGGCATAAGCATTTAAGCCCACACTGCCCCGCAGATCATCCATTTCGTCAAGATGCTCCATCCACTTCAAGTCTACCTGGCGAAGCAGGACCACTCTTTCAAGCTCTCTCATGGTCTCGGGGGTGAAGGTGGCTTCCTGGCTCTCATACCGTGCAAGGGCACGCTTGATGAGATCCTCTTCCAGATCCTCTGCGCGCAAAGACGCCTTTTCTTCATCCGTGTAATTCAGATCCTCTTCGGTATAGAAGAGACCCATATAATACTGCTTGAGTCCCGCGATGTCATACTGGGAAGGATGCTCGCCGGAAAGGAAGCCCTTTGCCACCTCGCTGACCGTCTGGGTGATCATGTCTGTGATCTTTTCCTTCAAGTCTGCCCCATCAAGCACTTCTCTTCTCTGGTTGTAGATCACCGTTCTCTGACGGTTCATCACATCGTCGTAGGCAAGCACGTTTCTTCTTCTGGTAAAGTTCTCCGATTCCAGACGCTTTTGCGCGCTTTCAATGGAGCCCGAGAGGATGTTTGCGTCGATCTGCTGATCCTCGGGGAGGTTGAGCTTGTCTGCCACTGCCAGCATACGGTCAGAGCCAAACAGACGCATCAGATCGTCCTGCATGGAAAGGAAGAACACCGATTCACCGGGGTCGCCCTGGCGTCCCGCACGGCCTCTTAGCTGATTGTCGATACGGCGGCTCTCATGGCGCTCGGTACCGATGATAAACAGTCCTCCTGCCGCAACCACCTGCTCGTATTCGGGGCGGATCTCCTCCTTGTATTTTTCAAAGAGCTCCTTGTATACTGCTCTTGCCGCCAAAACCTCCTCGGAAACGGTGACAGAAGAGCCCACTGCAAGTCCGATGACCTCTTCATCGTATTCCATGCGGCGCATTTCCTGCTTTGCCATAAATTCGGGGTTACCGCCCAGCATAATGTCGGTACCGCGTCCTGCCATGTTGGTGGAAATGGTCACCTTGCCGTACTTACCCGCCATTGCCACGATCTCGGCTTCCTTCTCGTGATGCTTGGCATTGAGCACCGTGTGGGCAATGCCTCTTCTCTTAAGCAAGCCCGAAAGATATTCGGACTTTTCAACCGATACCGTACCCACCAGCACAGGCTGTCCCTTTGCGTGACACTCCTCCACCTGGCGGATGATGGCTTCGTATTTGCCCCTTAAGGTCTTATATACTCGATCGTTGTGGTCCTTACGGATCATGGGCTTGTTGGTGGGGATCTCCACCACGTCAAGATTGTAAATTTCAGAGAATTCCTCTGCCTCGGTCATGGCAGTACCCGTCATGCCCGACAGCTTTTTGTACATTCTGAAGAAATTCTGGAAGGTGATGGTGGCAAGGGTCTTGGTCTCCTTTTGGATCTGTACCCCTTCCTTTGCCTCGATTGCCTGGTGCAGACCGTTGGAATAGCGTCTGCCGGGCATGATACGTCCGGTAAAGCTATCCACGATGAGCACATCGTCCTCCTTCACCACGTAGTCCACGTCTCGCTGCATAATGCCCCAAGCGCGGATGGCTTGGTTGATGTGGTGGCGCAGGGTGCTGTTTTCAAGATCGGACAGGTTCTCCACGCCAAAGAACTCCTCTGCCTTTTCTGCCCCCTTGGGAGTGAGCACCACAGACTTTGCCTTTTCGTCCACGATATAATCGGCATCAATATCGTCGTGGCTCTCCTTGGCATCCATCTCCTTGATGCGATGGACCCTCAAACGGGAAGCAAAGCGGTTTGCCTGGTCATAAAGGTCGGTGGATTTTTCGCCTTGACCCGAGATGATCAGAGGGGTACGCGCCTCGTCCACCAAAATGGAGTCCACCTCGTCAACGATGGCGTAGGCAAAGCCTCTCTGGGTGAGATTGCGCTTGTAGATCGTCATGTTGTCTCTTAAATAGTCAAAGCCAAACTCGTTGTTGGTTCCGTAGGTAATGTCACAGCCGTATGCGTCCTTCTTTTCCTTGCTGGTCTGCCCGTGGCAGATAAGACCCGTGGTCAAGCCGAGAAAGCCGTATACTCTGCCCATTTCCTCAAAGCCGGTGCGGTCAAGGTATTCATTGACCGTACCGATGTGTACACCCTCACCCGTTAAGGCGTTAAGGTAGGCGGGCAGGGTGGCAACAAGGGTCTTACCTTCACCTGTTTTCATTTCGGCAATTTTACCTTGGTGAAGCATGATGCCGCCAAGGAGCTGAACGCGGAAGGGTCTTTTACCAAGCACTCTCCAGTCTGCTTCTCTCACCAGCGCAAACGCCTCGGGCAGAATATCGTCAAGGCTCTGCCCCGCAGCCAAGCGCTCCTTTAAGGCAGGAGTCATGGCACGAAGCTGATCGTCGGTATAGTTTTTATATATCTCGCCCAGCTCGTCGATCTTTTTGATCGTACCGTCCAGCTTTTTTAACACTCTTTCGCCGTAGGTACCGAACACTTTGTCAAACAATTTCATTTGGAATTTTTTCCTTTCGTTTTTTTGCCTTTTCATAAAAAGGCATCTATGAAAAGCGGTAAGGAACCGCAGAATATCATTCACCTTTTATTTTAACATATTTTTTTATCAATTACCACACTTTTTTGTAAATATTCCCACCGAACT
>JAFTMP010000228.1 GCA_017452335.1 Clostridia bacterium | reverse complement strand
TAGAACAATTCAAAAAAATCGCCGTCAAAGCATTCCCACACACGGACTTTATAAGAAACCGCACCGTCTACAGCGTCCCAGGTAATGGTGAAATCCTCTTCAAAGCTGGGTAAATATCCTTCATCATCAGTTGCAAGAGTGGGGCTGATGATTATGGGAGCTTCAAGTTTACTTTGTGTTACACGGATATAGTATAGGGTTTCTTCAGAAGAGCCATTAGAATCTTTAGCAAGGACTCTTAATTTGTAGTCGCATTGACTTCCCCAAGCATCAATGTATTCTTTCGGAATGGTGACAGAGGTGCCGGTTAAATTGGTGAACTTCACATCATAGCTATCGTGGTCGACTTCGTACAAATATACGTTATACGTTACAGCTGCTGAAACGGGTTTCCAGGTGATTGTTAATTCTTGTTCCACTATAGTTGTCGGTGTAGTTGCATCTTTTGAAAAATCATGAGAAGTGAGTTCAGGACCTTCTAATGTGGCACCGTTTGGATAAGGAGCTCTAAAATATTTTTTCGAGCTCTTACTGTGACCATCGCCGCAAGAAGCGAGTACGCGCACTGAATATTCATAACCAGGGGTGAGTTTTTCAACCGGAATAACAAATTTGTTTGTTTTTACACAGTCGGCATTTGTTAAAACGAGAGCATCGCCATAGTCATCTTCCACAAGAATCTCATAATAAGGAGCTGCGGGAATTTTCGTCCAGGTGATCGTAATATCTTCGTAAGTAGGATAGGTTTTAATACTGCTCCAACTATCGGAGAAATGGGAATTGGTGATCTCGGGTTTGTCTACTTCATAGAGTGCCGGATCGCCTTCTATGCGGAAGGAGAGTGTTTCCGATAACTCGTTTCCTAAATCATCGTAAACGTATATTTCGAGTCGGTGTTTGCAACCGCGGTGAAGATTTGATTTTGAAATGGTATAGGTATTTTGCGACCCATCAATTTCAATATCTTCCAGCACAGTGTGATAACCTGCTCCGCAATAATACTCCAGCGACAGCACGTACTTTGAAGCATAGTTCATCTTAGTCCATTGAACGGTAACGTCGTTGGGGGCGTAGACGCCTGCTTGAACGGGAGACGTGATCGCAAACGGATCTTCTGCTAAAATAGAGTTTCCGCCCGCGACAACAAAATACATAAGGATGGATTCAATTTTTGCTTTTGATGCATCGTAGCGCTCGACGCTTACGCGGTATTTGTTTCCGGGAACAAGGTCTGCAGAGCTGATCGTGTAGGTATTAGAGGTGTAGTTGCTTTTTGAAACTCCGAAATTATCAGTATCGTTGTCGGGGGTAGAGATTCGGAGTCGGTAGTAAGAATCCGTTGACTTTTTGTCCCAAACAAGAGTAATGTTTTTGCCCGAAGGAACAATGACATCGTTGCCGGTTTTTCCGTTCAGATCATCAACATTGAGCGTCGTGCCTGCGTTGGGTGCAACAAGCGTATTGTATGCAGTTTGCACTTTAACTACAACGTTTCCACTCTTTGCAGACTGCTTTTCACCGAAGCTGTCCATGGCTTCAAAGACTGCATAATATGTTCCGGCTACGTTGGGATAGAATGTGAAATCACCGGTCGTCTCAGCGGTGTGATATGCGGCGCCATTCTTATAAATGGTGACGGTATAGCTCAGATCGGAAGAAGCGCCGGATACCTTGGGGCTGAACACGAGCGCTTCGCCCAGCGTAACGGTGCTCTTGTTTGTTGTGATCTGCGTCAACTCCCAAGAATCCTTCACGTCAAAGCAGCTCTTCAAGAAATACGTAAAGAAGGTAATGCCATCATCAGTAACAGAGATCTCTGCATCGTATCTGCCGGCTGAGGTGGGAGTGTATTTCAAATTGCCGGTGCCCGAAAGGGTTGAAATTTTTGATCCGTTCAGGTAAATTGTTGCGGTCAGGGTCAGTGCGCTGCTGTCTTTGTTTGTTACCGCGCTAAAGGTTACCTGCTCGCCTGTGGATAAAAACGATTTGTTTGCCGAAACGGAGGTTACTTCGAGGGTTGACAGGTATTCTTCAGCCCCGCACATCGTACATTTACCCGATACATAATTGTGTCCGATGGTGGGAACCTCCCCTTGTGTAGACAATACCTTTTTGCAGACGGAACAATAACTTCCGCCGGTCAAGCCGGTTTGTTTACAAGTAGGTGCAACGTCCTCTAAAGGCTTTTCGATGTGATTGCAATTTCTTGCCAGGTAGTCCAGCATAACAGTCACGTCGGTGATGGTTACGGTATCATCTTTGCTGATGTCGTTGGAACGTCCTTGCTCAAGACTGCAAATGCCGTTTTCCTTTTCGTGGGTACAATTACCCGAAAGGCAGTTTAAAAGTGCCGTTACATCAGCAATGGATATTTTTCCATCGCAATCAAGATCGTACTTCTGTAACTGCTTGCCTGCATCCGTCAGTTCTGCATGAATGCCCAGAACGGTCAAGGAGCAGAGAAGTAATAGAGCTGTGCCGAGGATGATGAGTTTGGTTTTTTTCATGTTTTCCTCCTTCAAAAATAAAAAAGTGCGCCAACCGAAGCCGACGCACCTCAAAAAGCGCAAACTCCGATTGTCGCCAAACAAATTTCAAGCAATCAGAAGGATATTCCTTGCACAACCACCGACGGAATTCGCGTTTTTTGCTAAATTCATGCAATGGCTATGCATAACAAAAAAAGGCATAGTTCACCCTTTTAAGGGATAGAAATATCCTTGTGCTCGTCTATGAAATTTGTTTGGCATTTATATTATATTACACTTTTTTCTTTTTGTAAAGGCTTTATTCAAAAAAAACACAAAAAAAGACACGTTTTACCGAAAAAATCGGCAAACGTGTCTTTTTTTAGTGTTTATAGGTCAGTGCGCGGCTGTTCTTTTCCCGTCTCTTTTTCTGTTGCGTAAAATGCCGATGACTGCCGAAAGCAGAGCTACCGATTCATAGACGGTGCCGCCGATGGAGCGGGCGAAAATGTCGTAAACCAGCACCATGGGAGAGGTGATGAGGATGCTCTTTCGCACCGTCTGGGGGTTGGGGAGCGACATGCAGTAGGTGTTGATGCAAATACCCACCAAAATGAAGATCGAATACCAGCCGTCCCAAGTGAAAAGGCACATCACCGCCTGTACTGCCACAAAGGCAAGGGGGATCCATTTGCTTGTGATTCCTTTTTTGGTGCGCGCATCGTACACGATGTTGCGCACGATGTTCAGCGCGTTCATCGCCATGCCCGAGTAGGCACCGATGAGAAAATAGTGGATGAGGAAGGTAAACGCCACCGCCCCCTGCATGAAGAGCAGACTGCGCTTGGTCTTTACTTGATAGGACACAAAGCCGAGAACGATGGCTATGATGCCAAAGCCCTGCCCGATGAGCCACAAAACGCCGTATTCGGCGATCAGGTTTTCAAAAAGGGTGATGAGTGCTTCCATAAAAGTATGTTCTTTCCTTTAAGGGCTCATTCCTCCCCCGAGGGGCAGGGAATATCTACCTCATACCCGATGGCTTTGCCCATGACGGGATATCCTGTTTCGTCAAAGTCCACACGCTGAATGTTCATATAGCGGGTGTCGGGCTCTGCCTTTTCGTTGTGGCGCTTGAGTCCATGGTAGGCGCACCAAAGCTCACTGCCGTCGGGAGAGTAGAAGAAGGAGGCGTGACCCGGACCGTACACCCCGTTGCCGTAAACCAACAGGGGTTCATCGTGCTTTTTCCAGTTGGCGGCGTCACACAGCTCCCCGCCGGTATGCTCAAGCACCCCCAGCAGATAGTGATCCGACCAACAGCCGTTTGCAGAGTAGATGATGAAGAGACGGTCGTTCTTTTTTACAAAGAAGCCGCCCTCCACGCACGCCCAGTCGCCAACGTACGGGGGAATGAGCTCCCACTCCTTTTCGGCAACGGCAAGGGTGGCGCGGGTGGAAACGTCCAGCTCGGTGGGCGATTTCATTTTATAAAGGTCGATCACCTGCCCGTACACATCGTCCACGCGGGAGTTGCAAAGATACTGTGTGCCGTCCTCTGCAATGTAGGAGGTGGGGTCAATGGAGAAAATGTCGGGGGTGGGCATGCCCACAAACGCCCATTCGCCGAAGGGGTCGGGAGAAAGGGCTTTTAAGACGATCATTCTCTTGGGGCCTTTTCCTTCTTTAATGCGTCCGCTGGTGTAGATGTACCAGCCGCCATCGCTTCCTTTGTGCATTTCGGGCGCCCAGATGTCGCCCCAAATGCCTTCTTTTTGCCCATTGGGGCGGTAGATGATCTTAGACTCCCCTTTACGGATGATGTCTGCCACATGCTTTGCGCGGAAGAGCTCCAAATAGTCGTGGCGGGTGAACAGGGAATAGTAATAGCCGGTCTCTTTGTCGTAGGTGATGAAGGGATCGGGACTGTCAAAATCGGCAAGGGGATTGCGGAAGGTGTTCATTTTAAGTACCTCGCTTGTGTTTTTGATTGTTTTGTTTCTGATATCAAAAGTGTACCACAGATCGGAAAAGTTGTCAAGATAAAAAAGGGGGTGTCTCAAATGCAGAATGCATTTGAGACACCCCCTTTAAAGGATTTTTGTAGGTCATAGGAACGTTTTTGACCGAGAAGCTTGTCTGCTCGGAGCGATCATTCTGCGATGGCAGTGTCCACCTCAGATAAGAGCTTGTTTACCAAGACCATAATATCGGCAATGGCATCGCTTTCCCAGTTGGGGTTGCGCCGGGTGTACTTGGCAGTTTCTGTACCGATCACCTCAGCACTCATATCCAAGCCTTCCATGTCTTCCGTCAAATACGCCGTGTCAAGCTTTAAGGGCTGCAGAGCATCCTCGGCGCTGAGCTTGCCGTTTTCAAAGTAGTTGTCAATGTTAAACTGGAACTTTTTCAATTGCAGAGTTGTGTTTGCGTCCTTGGCAGAGACAAAGGAATAGCCGTCCGTCCATTTATAGAAAGAGGCGCCCTCCTCCTTTGTGGCGTTGGTGCTGTAGGAATAGGTATCCACGTAGACATCCAGTGTGTTTCCTCTGGCATTGTAGCTCATCGTCAGCTTCACAAAGGTCTTATACTCCTGGGTGTTGTTGTCATTGGATTGGGGGACGATCTCGGTTTCGTCCACGTAAATGTGGAAGGTGGCACTGGTGGAAAAGCTGAGTTCCCCGAAGATCTTGTAATAAGAGGCAACCTCGCTAAGGGGATATTCTGCGGTTTCCTCAGAGATCTGATGGGTCTTGCTTCCGTGGCTGAACATGTATTTCTGATAGGGGTTCTTGGCACTCGAGCAGGAGCTCAGTACAAGGCAGGAGGAAAGGCAGAGGCTGAAAATCAGGATCAAAGATAAAAGTTTTTTCATAAGTGGTCATCCTTTAATTGTTTTTGCGATATTATAGCATAAATCATCAAAAAATCAAGATGAAAATGAAAATATCTGACTTTTAAATAAGAAAAATGCACAGATTGTTGTGAAAAGGCAGAGAAATACCCTCACTACGCATTTTTTTGCGCGCTCGAAGCTTTTCTGTTTTTGCGCACCAAAAAAATGATCAGCACCACGATGGCAATGAAGGGCACGGCGATGGCGGTGATGCTGATAATGGAGATCGCCGAAATGATGAACACCAAGGGGATGGCAACAAAGGCAAAAAACAGAATGGTTCCAATAATCACCAGCAATAAAGTTCCCATAATACGCTCCTTTTTCTCTCAATCTTCTAAAAAACGGCAAAGCTATACCGAGCCATTATCATTTTAACAGGATGATGTTTTACTATTGTTTGAGATTTGTTACGAAATTGTAAACGTTCTGCCGTCTTGACAACGCCGCCACGGGGTGCTATAATTTGGATAAGCGGCGCTGTTCCCTTGGGGCGCGCTTCAAAACTAACCTTTCGCGGAGGACCGTTTTATGGAAATCGACCGTTCTTACTTATTAGAAACTATGCAAAAGCTGATCGACACCCCCAGCCCCACCGGCTATTATGTCAAGATCAAGCCCGTTTTGGAGGCGCTGGCGGGCGCGCTTGGCTATACTGTCAGCTACGATAACCGCGACACCGCCTATATCAAAGTGGAAGGAACAGACCCCTCCAAAACGGTGTGCGTCAGCTCCCACGCAGATACCCTTGGCTTTATGGTCAGAGCCATTAACGGCGACGGCACCCTGCGCATCCGCGCCCTTGGGGGTATCAACTATGCAAATGTGGAGGGTG
>JAFTMP010000227.1 GCA_017452335.1 Clostridia bacterium | reverse complement strand
CTCCACTTCTTCAAACGCCTCTTCCTTTTTCGGTCCGTTAAAAAGGGCGCACCCGAATGTACCCTCAATGATCCGCATAGATTGCATACAAAGCTCGGCATCAAGAAGGCGATCATTTACTACCTTTGCTCCTTGATCGTTCTTCTCCCCGACAAGGATCATCACGGGAAGTCCCTGCTCAACAGAGGCGGACCACTGGGGATCGGATATCAACAAGTGTGCTTCGAAAACTTGACGGTAGCCGTCCGCAGTGAGCGGGTAGCCACCGGGAAGCGCGTCTTCTTCCACAGCTTCCGATTCAAGCGCATACACTGATTTTCTATAGCCATACATCTTCTTTTCAAGTGCGGGAGCGGGACGGTCCTTCTTGTTACCCATACAACCAAGGGCAAAGGTCAGCTTGCCCATAAAGGGAGAGAGGACCACATGATCAGGGGAAGAGAGAATGATGCCGTCAGCCGTTTCCTTATAAAGCGCCATCCAACGGCAAAGCACATCGGCACCCATTCCCTGCCCCAAAAGAAGATAAGGCAGATAACGGTATTTTTTGCGCATCAGATCATAAAACAGCTTTTGATCTTCGATGAGCGCATCAAGAGCGTTCCCTTCTCCGATGCATCCGGGCACCTCGCCTTCGTTTAGGCTTCTTCCATGCCCCAACTGGTCGCATCCGCAAACGATAATGCCCTTTTGGGTAAGATCCCTTGCAAGAGCCTCATAATATCCAATATGCTCACCTTGATCATGACAGATCTGAATGAGGGCAATTGGATTGTCCTCGGGCAAAAATAGTGTATACTTTGAATTATGTTGCTGATCGCTTGAAAGAAAGCTTCCTTCTGTGCGTTTCATGCCTGTTCTCCTGTGTTTGGTTTAGATCAACAATTTTTCATCAAGCTCGTTATCCACAATAAAGCTCTTGATGTCCTCGTAAGAGGGAAGGTTTGAAAGTCCGCCCGGACGAAGCATGGCAACCGTTTCGGCAACAGCGGCAAATTCGCACGCCATGCGGATATCCCCTTCCAGCAAAAATCTCAAAAGCAGTGCCACATTGTAATACTCTTCACCGCCACGCTCATCTGCGGGGATGAAATCGTAATTGGGGACAAAATAGTAGTATTTTCCGTTATATGCAAAGGAACCCTTGCCCTGCAGTCGGATCACAAAGTACTTTGCTTTGACCTTTCCCGCGAGGGAAATACATGCCTTCAAGCATTCCTCCACTGTTTGCACTCTCATTCCGCAATAGCGCTGGGCGTTTGCCTGGTCCATGACTAAGATCGTGCCGTCGCCGAATTGATCGAAAGGGAGTCTTGCCGCTTCCTTACCCTGTAAATTGACGAGCGCGGGCACTTGATGGGTGGTGGCACCCAAAATAGCAGTATACACAAGCTCCTGCGGCAGGTCGCTGTTAACGATCACGGCATCGGGACAACTGGAAAAGGCATCCTCAACCATATCAGTGGTCAGATACGCATTGGCACCGTCATAAATAAAGGAGCGCTTGGCACCGTCGGGGTCCTCGGTATGAAAGCAGGTTCCTGCAGAAACACCCTTTTCAATATGTACGTACTCCATGCTTTCCAGATACCCTGCAAGAAATTTATGGATCATCTTTCCGTGAGAATCCGAGCCGATACTGGTGCAAAGGATACACTGCGTATCCAGCTTTTCAAGAGCAACCGCCGTACCGATGCCGCTTCCCTCGGGATACCGTATAAAATTCTTTACCTTCACATTGCTTCCCGCAGGGGGAATAGAAGGGATCTGCAGATCCATCGAAAAATACGAACTGCCCACCGTCAAAATTTTCGGACTCATGTTGTTCCTCCGCCAACTTACTAAATCGTAATTTATTCATAATATTATACCATCATTGTAAAGTAAAAATCAATAGTTTTTCAAAATTTAAGGGAAAAAGTCGAAAAAGCCAAAAACTTCCGTTCCAAAGGGAACAAAAGCTTTTGGCTTTTCTGTATTTTTACACTAAAGCATACCCTCACTTGAGTATCAAGCATCACCGTACCTTTTTAACAGCTTATTCCTCAAAAAGGAGAGAAAGAATTTCCTGTGCAGACATCGCAGAAATTCCCTCTTCATCAGACAGCACACCGTTTTCCGAAATGTCGAAGGAAAAGCGTCCCGTGTTTTGAAGGCGCAAGTCGGTATACTTTGACGGATTACAGAGGATCACACCGTAACGATCATACCAAACGGGAAAATACTTTTTCATGTAATGATCCGCCAACTGATATGCTTCACAGCTCTTATCAGAACCAAGCGCGGAAAGCTGTACTCCTCCCCCTGCAAATCCTTCACGGGAAGAAGAGGGCGTGCTATGGGCAATCACCACACTGCCATCATCGCACCGTCCGATACACAACCATACATGCCCTTTCATACTGACGATATCTCCGGGCAACAGCTCCGTGCAGTAGTTTGAAACGCTTCCCAATCCCTTTTGCTCCAAATTTTTAGCAAATTTTGTGGAGGAGGTGACAAAGCCCTCTTTTCCGCTTTCATTCTCTACGGTGTTATAGAGCACCCATCCAAGATATCCCGAGCAATCAAGCCCTGCAAAATAGTATTCGTTCACGCCCAAAACAGGATAGTACACCGTTCCCTGTTCACCGTTGGGCTCTTTATAGGAGTATGTGGCGTTTTGTGCGTAAAAAAAGGTGCTCCAGTAGGGCGAAACGCCAATACTGCTTGCTTGGGCAGAGGAGCCGTTGTCCTGCCAGTTCCAACCGCCGCCGTATACATAAAGCGCGTTCCCCATGGGAAGCAGTGCCGTTGCAAGAAGGTTCTTGAGCGTTTTCTCGCCCGGTTTTACCGAAACGGGAGGCAGTGGCGGATGGGTGAGCGAGGAAGTCATTTCTGCTGCGTGAGTAACGGTTTCCTCCTCCAAAACAAGCTCATAAGAGTATCCCACCTTGATACTGTTTTAAATAGAAAAATGATCATCGTCGGCTATTTTTAAAATGCGTTCCTGTTCGTCAATGAGAAAACGATACGTAAAGTCGCTTTTATGT
>JAFTMP010000226.1 GCA_017452335.1 Clostridia bacterium | reverse complement strand
TGATCTTTGAAGACAAGATCTCCTCTCTGCGCCGTTTCAAGGACGACGTGAAGGAGGTTGCTACCGGATACGAGTGCGGTGTTGGTGTTGAAAAGTTCAACGACATCAAGGTTGGCGACGTGCTGGAAGCATTTGAGATGGTCGAGGTTCAGAAGGAACTGTAATAATTTAACCAAAAGATAGGCAGGTGTTGCACGAAAGAGCGTGCAACGCCTGCTTTTTTCAATTTGTATGGATGGGAACACTTCAACCGATCTGTGAGGGTGCTACAACCAATGGTTGATTGACTTGCAGATCTTTTCTTGCTATAATGAGGTCGTAATGAACAGCGCGCGTTTTTACAACATGATTACATGTTGAATACTTGTTTACAACATTTGATTTGTATACTGAACCGATCTTAAAGGAGGTGATTTCAGTGAGCAAGAAAAACAAAAAAGAGAAAAAAGACAAAAAAGACAAAAAGAAAAGCATGTCCTTATCACAGATCGTGCGGTATAATCTGTGGGCATTGGGCGTGATACACCGCGCCGCACCCGGAAGAATTGCTTATGAAGTGTTCTGCAATACCTTTTGGGGGCTATTAAACTTTTTACTGGACTCCTGGTTGCTTCGCTATGTGCTCAATAGCTTTCAAGAGGGAAGTGCATCCCTTGGGGCGATGATCATAGTGGTCGTGGGAATGTACGGTGGCTATTATCTCATTGATATGCTCAAGGATGCGGTTGCCTATTTCATACTTCCGAAATGGAATCTGAAGGTTTCTACAAAGATTCAAAAGGAGCTTTTTGAAAAATCGCTGGCGGCGGACCTTGATTGCTATGAGCGCCCCGAATTTTACGATAAATACGTAAAAGCCATGGACGAGGCGGCAGGCAGAGTGTTTGCGGTGCTTTCCTCGGTAGGCGACATGGTTTGGACGGGCGTTAATTTCCTTTCAAACGGTGCACTGCTTGCAATTATCGACCCGCTGTTGATGATCTTTTCTATTTTCCCCATCCTATTTGGATTACTGCGCAAAAAAGAATTGGCAGTGTATCATAAATATGTGGCTGATCAAAAGCCCATTGACCGCAGAAAAAATTATATCCGTCGTACCTTTTACTTAAATGAATATGCCAAAGAAATGAGACTTTCCCACATGGAGGATTCGCAGATTGCTCATTTCCGTTCTCTTTACGGTCAGTACAAGAAGGTGCTGAGAAAGCATGGATTTAAGAGAACGCTTCTTGGCTTTATCGGCGAATTTTCGGGAGAAGCGATTTCTACGGTGGGCAGTGCGGTCTATGCGGTTTTTCAAACGGTAGTTACCGGGAATATGATGGTGGGCGACTGTGCAGTCAGTATCAATGCCATTTCTCAGCTTGGCTGGATTCTCAATCAATCGGTAACGGATGTAACAGCATTTTCAGAGCATGCCCTCTTCATAAAAGACATGAAGGACTTTTTGGAGTATGAGCCCACCATCAAAGAGGATGATACACTCCCTGCGGCAAAGCCGGGAACGATCCGCTTTGAAAACGTAAGCTTTTCTTATATGGGAAGCGATCTGCAGGTGCTTAATAACGTGTCTTTCAGTATTTCCAAAGGCGAGCGCGTGGCGCTGGTTGGCTGCAACGGTGCGGGAAAGAGCACCATTGTCAAACTTCTCCTGCGTCTGTATGAGCCCACGGAAGGAAGGATCACGCTGGACGGTGTGGATATCCGCGAGCTTCGCCTTTCCTCTTACCGCGATCTCTTTTCCGTGTTATTCCAGGACTACAAATGCTTTTCCATGAGCGTTGTTGAAAATGTAATGCGCAGAAAAGTGACACAAGAGGATGCAACGACTGCCAGAGAGGCACTAAAGAACAGCGGTGTTCTTGAAAAGATCGACAGTCTGCCAAAGGGAATTGATACTACCTTGACTCGTGAATTTGATCCCGAAGGTGCCGTGCTTTCAGGTGGTGAGAGCCAAAAGGTACAGCTTGCGGCAGTATTTGCGTCGGGTGCTCCTATGGCGATTTTGGACGAGCCCTCCTCAGCTCTTGATCCCATTGCAGAATATAAGATCTTTGAAAGTATGATCAAGGCAACCGAGGAAAAGGGTGTGCTCTTTATTTCCCACCGCCTGTCTTCTGCCGTACTTGCCGATAAGATCTTGGTAATGGAAAAGGGTGTGCTTGCTGAGCAGGGAACACACGAGCAATTGCTTGAAAGACACGGCGTATACGCTGATCTCTTTAACAAGCAGGCGGAGAATTATTTTGACAGTGAGAAGGGAGGGGAGGCAAATGGCTGAGAAAAAGAAAGACAAACAAAAAATATCAAGGATCATTTCCAATAACTTGAAAATGATCGGCAAGATCGGCAAGCATTCCCCCCAACTGGTACTGCTCATGATCGGGCAAGGACTGTTTTATGGGGTGGCAAACTCTATCGAGATGCTCTTTTTGCCTTTGGTGTTAAATGCACTGGAACGTGGAGAACCCTTTTATGCTTTCCTTCCGTATTTTGCACTGGGACTGGGCGCAATATTTCTGCGCTGGTCCTACGGGCGGTTAAACTACTTATATTTCCGTCCCTGGATGGTGAACAGATTGCATTACAGAATGCACGAGGAGATCTTTCACAAAGCAATGCAGGCGGATTTGGCTTGCTTTGACGATCCCGAGTTTTACAACGATTTCGTATGGGCGATGGACGAATCGGAGCAAAGAGCCGTGAAGGTACTGGAATCCCTTCAAAACTTCATCAGCTTTTTGATCTCCCTTGGATCGTGCATCGTGATCATGATGAGCGTAAATGTTTGGGTGGTCTTGTTGCTTTTGGTTCGCTCAACGGTAAACTTCTTTGTAAATAAGCAGTGGGCAAAGCTGGGTGAAAAAAGATCTACCGAGCAAAAGCCGCTGGATCGCAAGGCAGCCTATGTCAACAGGATCTTCCATCTTTCCGATTACGCCAAGGAACTGCGCACCTCCAAGCTTTCACAAAACCTGATAGAGGAGTATGACGAAGCAAAGGATCAGGGCTTGAAGATCAGCCTTAGATACAACAAAAAGTATTATCTGCTTGACTGGCTTTCCACAGGACTGAATATCATTCCCAACTGCATCGTCTTTCTTGCTATGACCATCGGGCTGTTTAGCGGGGATGGTAGTGTGACGGTTGGTGGATTTGCCATAGTGATCAGCCAATTTTGGCGCATCGGATACATGTTTGAAAACTTCGGACACTTTTTTAACGGCTTTGCGGAGCATTCGCTGTATATTGAGCGCTACAGAAAGTTTATGGACTATATGCCCACTGTTTGCTCGGGAACGCGTCCTGTTGAAGGATTTGAAGAGCTGGAGCTTCGTAATGTTTCCTTTGCCTACAACGAAAAGAGCGATCCTGTTCTTCAAAACGTGAATCTTTCCATCAAAAAGGGCGAAAAAGTTGCTCTTGTAGGGTATAACGGTGCGGGAAAGACCACGCTGATCAAGCTGTTGCTTCGTTTTTACGATCCAACAGAAGGACAGATCCTGCTCAATGGTGTGGATATCCGCGAATACGATCTGCAGGCATACCGTGACTGCATCGGCGCTGTTTTCCAGGATTTCAAGCTGTTTTCTGCTTCCATTGCCGAAAATGTTTTAGGTAGACCCCCTCAAAGTGACGAGGACCGCGAGGCGGTATTGCAGGCGCTGAAAAAGATCTCCTTTGATGGCAAGCTTGCCGATCTTGAAAAGGGAATTGATACCGTGCTCACCAAGGAATTTGATGATGAGGGTGTGAATCTCTCGGGCGGCGAAGCACAAAAGGTGGCAATTGCAAGAGCCTTTGCCCGTCCTTATGAGCTGATCATCATGGATGAGCCCTCTGCTGCTCTTGATCCGGGTGCAGAATATGTGCTCAATCGTTCTATTGCAGAGAATCTGACCGATCAGACAGTGATCTTTATTTCCCATAGACTATCCACTACCAGAATGTCTGATAAGATCTTTATGTTTGATGGCGGACGACTGATTGAGAAAGGATCACATAAAGAGCTTCTTTGCCTTGGCGGCAAATACGCCGAAATGTTCGAGGTACAATCGAAAAACTATAAAAAACGGGCAAATGCCGTTTTATAAAACCTCCAAAAGAAAAAGACAGTACAGCAATTTTGTTGTACTGTCTTTTCCTG
>JAFTMP010000225.1 GCA_017452335.1 Clostridia bacterium | reverse complement strand
TTGAGACACCCCCTATTTTCTTTAAAGTGTCATCCTTTTTCATCGGACTCGTTTTTTGAATGCAGTTTCACTTGTTTTTTGGAAGGTGAAACCGTTTTGACCGCAAAGATCATGCTAAGCAAAAATCCTATGTACAGCACCAAAAGGACGATCAGCGCCCAAAGCTGCGCCCTTGCCAAGTATGCGGCAATGCCTATTTGCAGGCTCACAAAAAGGATCAACAAAATTTTCCCCTTTAGCGAAAGCCCGCCCGCTTCAAGATAGGGCTTTAGGTGCTTTTTATAAAGCGTTGTTCCCAAAAACCAGCGGTATAGACGCTCAGATGCCGCCGCAAAGCAAAACGCCGTTAACAAATACAGCGGAACGGTAGGCAAGATGGGTAAAAAAACGCCCATTGTACCCAACACAAAAGCGATCAATCCCAAGATCAACAAACAAAGCTTTTTTAAACGCATATCCACGCTTCCTTTAGACAGTTTATTTTTGCACGAAAATTATATCGTATTTTCTGATCTTTGTCAAGTGCATTTGTTCAAAATGAGAACAAAAAGAGGTGTCCCGCAAAAAGACACCTCTTTTGTTTATTTGATTTTTCTCCCCATCCGTTGCCTTATGCCGGTAATTCCTCCTCGGCGGGCTCGGGTTCAGGTTCGTGCTCGGATTCGGGCTCTACAGCAGCAGCCGTAACCGAAACGCTGACCGTTGCTTGATAAGTACCGTCAGTATTCGTTACAGTGATCACACAATCACCCTCTGCCAGCGCCGTTACCACACCGTTTTCAACACTTGCCACGGTCTCGCTGTCACAGCTCCAGGTCAGTGTCAGATCATCTCCCTCATAAGCAGGAACAAATGTTGCCGTAACAGTTTCCTGGTCGCCCACCGTCAAGGTCAGCTCGTTCACATCGGTGGTAATGCCCGCATTTTCGTTTGCCTTCTTTTCCACCTTTACAGCAACAGTCTTGCTGAAGCTTGCATCTATATTGGTCACAGTTACCACGCACTCGCCAACTGCCACAGCAGTGATCTTTCCGTTTTCAACGGTGGCGATCACAGGCTTGTCGCAGCTCCAAACCAGTGTCAGATCATCTCCATCGTAAAGGGGAATAAACGTTGCCGTAATCGTTCCCTGTTCACCCACCGACAAGGTCAGTTCTTCCACATCGGTGGTGATTCCGGCATTTTCATTTGCCTTCTTTTCCACCTTTACAGCAACGGTCTTGCTGTAGCTTGCGTCTGCATTTGCTACAGTTACCACGCACTCACCAACTGCCACAGCAGTGATCTTTCCGTTTTCTACGGTAGCGATCTCGGGCTTATCGCTGGTCCAGATCAGCGTGGTATCGTCGCCCTCATAAGTGGGCACGAACACCGCATTTACCGTAGCATTCTCGCCAAGGTAAATGGTCAGCGCCTCTTGATCCAAGGTAATGCCGGGATTTTGGTTGGGCTTCTTTTCCACAACCGTAAAGGTGCATACCGCCTGCAGAGATCCGTAAGCATTTGTCACAATGATCTTTCCTTCTCCAAGAGCCAGTGCCTGTACCTTACCGGTGTCATCCACTGTTAAAATTTCGGGAACGGTGGAGGTGAAGATGAGCTTTGTCACATCGTCACTGTATTCAGGCACAAAATCAACGGTCAGATCCAGCTCCTCACCGGGAAGCAACAGCTCTTCCTTGGGTGCAACCGTCAGATGCGCATCGGGATTTTTGGCAGTGGTATCGACGATAATGATGCAAATTGCTTCATAACCCGTCGCTTCGTTGCAAATGGTCACAACACAAGCACCTGCAGAATATGCGGTAACCATGCCGTTTTTATCCACATTGGCTACCTCGGGCTTGTTGCTGGAATAGGTCAAAGTCATATCATCCCCTTCAAATTCGGGAATGAAGGTGGCAACGATCTGAACAAAACGATCAATCTTAATAGTTAAGTTGTCGCGCTCCAGCACGATGCCTGCATCGGGGTTGGGTCTGGGCAGTGCGTCCAGCACCTTTCTGCCACCGATATACGCGGGTACAAGACTGGTAGATTCCTTATCTACTCTTGCCGTCACTTTATAAGACATACCCGATGCTTCATAAATGAACTCTCCGGGCTTGCCCTCCTCTGTCCACCACGCGTAAAGACGCATAGACTCATCGGGAACGGAGGTGACGGGCTTGGTCAGCTCTATATCGGAAAACCATCCGCCAAAGGTAAAGCCGCTTCGTACGGGTATGGGAAGCGTACTGCCAAAGGGCAGAGTTTCGGTATAAGAGTTTTTGCTTCCGCCGTTTTCAAAGAAGGTCAGCGTGGAGGAACGCTCGTTCCATTTCGCTACCAGGTTCAGATCCTTTGTATAATCGTACGTTCCGTCAAGACAGAGTGTTTCGCCGTCATACCATCCGCCAAAGGTAAAGCCATCCTTTACGGGAACAGGGAAAACGATCGGTGCACCGTATGAAACCTCCACCACGGTAGAAGCATTCATCGTACCGCCATTGGGATTGAAGGTTACGGTATAGCTGTCGTTTGCCCAACGGGCGCTCAGCGTAACATCGGAAGTGATCATCCACACACCGGACTTCACGCACTCCTCGCCATAGTACCAGTCTGCAAAAATGAAGCCGTCTCTTTGAGGAACCGCCAAGGTGATCTCCTCACCATATACAACCGTTACGGTTTTGCTTCCCTCCAGCGTACCAAGTCCTGCATCATAGGTGATCTTATAGCTCTTAGGCGTCCATTTTGCATAAACGGTTACATCGGACTTCACGGGCTTTGTAAAATCAAAATCCCAGCCTGCAAACTCATAGCCTTCCTTTGCGGGCTTTTCCGAGGGCTCCTTGGCATACGCCCCTTCGGTCACCGTCTGCTTGGCGCTGATCCCCTCAAAGGTCACATCGTAGCTACCCTGGCGGTGAATCTTCACCACGTAATTTTCCATTACCGATTCATCATCGGTATAGCAATACACGTAAAACAGATTGTCGCCCTCTTCCAAAGACAAGATCTTGTTCTTGATCTCGTCCTGCATGCTGATGTCGGAAGCAACCATCCACTTAATACCCTCGGCAACCGTTACATATTTATGTAACTGCAAAACAGTGGTCTCATTGCCCACCTCAATGGTAAAGGTGTTTCCGCTTTCCAGCACCACGATTCCATCGGCGGCAAAGATCTTAAAAAGATCCTCTTGCTCCACAGGCTCTGAGGATTCTGAACTCTCCCCGCCTACATCACTGCCTGTTGCCACGATCTTATTGTTGTTACAACCAACAAATACAACCGAAATCATCAACAGCACCAAAAGAAACGCACTCACGATCGTTATCTTTTTCATCATCTGTATTCCTTTCATTTGGGAAATTGGGTATATTCATACCATGATATATCTCTACAGTCATTACTATACCACATAATTGTAAACAATTCAAGCATTGATTTGTGGAAAAAAAGAAACAATCTGTTTTTCTTTGATGTACGCCGTGTTTTCAACGCGGTGTCTTTGGTCAGTCAAGATCCTTGTACATATCCTTGTATCTTGCCCACCACCAAGTAAACTCGTCACTGTGCAGATTCACCGTGGCATACAGGGGATCGTTATAGGGATTATCCACTGCCACGCTCCAGTTTTCGGGGTCTTCAAAGTACAGCACATCACTTCTCTGCTCGGGCAGTGCTTCTGCCGAGATATACCGAACACTTGCCGGGATCACGATGGAAGAAAACGCCGAAAGCGCCCCGCCTGCGATGCCGACGGTATCCTTTTTGATCTTCACCGTATCAATCTGTGCCCCTTGTACACTTTGCAGAAGCCATCCGTCAAGGTATACAAAGCCATCGTGATGAAGATCCTTTCGTGCAATCAGTGCCGTATTGGCAAAGGCACCTTTTCCAACGGAAACAAGGGTTGTGGGCAGATTAACCTCAGTAAGCCCTGTGCATCCCGCAAATACGCTTACACCAAGTGTTTTCAAGCCCTCGGGCAGAGTCACCTGCTGTAAAGCACCGCAATTTCCAAATGCACTGCTTCCTATAAACTTCACGCTTCCCTCAAGGTGCACCTGCCCAAGAGCGGTACTTTGAAACGCTTCGGCACCGATGGAAGAAAGGCTGTCGGGGAAGTTCACTTCCTTTAGGAACATACAGCCCTCAAAGGCTGAGCATCCGATATACACCAGTCCCTCGGGCAAAACCACCTTTGTCAGATCCTTATATTGGAACACCCCGTCTGCAATGCCCACCGTGCCCTCCTTGACCGTGAAAACGCTCGGCACGCTCTTGACGGCGATCAAGTGTCCGTCAATATACAGCTCGTTTTCATCCGATGCCAAAAAGTCTTCATAGATCGGTGTTTGAAGAAAAGCGTTTTCCAAGAAGCAGGTAATGGTGTCGGGAAGCTCTATGCTCGTCAATGCACTGCACCCCTCAAATACATTTCTCTGCACACATTCAAGTCCGTCATTTAGCGTGACCTCTTTTAAGGATGTGCATCCCGAAAATGCACCGTAGCCCAAGTCTTTGACGGTAGCGGGAAGCGCAATACTGCGCAGTGAAGAACAACCGCCAAAGGTCAAGGAACTGAGATATACCAATTTTTTGGGAAGAGACACCCGCTCAAGTGCCGTACAGCCGTAGAAGGTTTCCTGCAGATACACGATCTCATCGGGCAGGTCCACTTCCTTTAGTGCCGTGCAATTATAAAACGAAGAGCCGAGGACCGTGAGCGACCGGGGCAAAACGACCGTTTCAAGGGCGGTACAGTTATAAAACGCAAAGTCAAAGATCTTGGCAACGCCTTCTTGGAGCACTACTTTTTTTAGAAAGGTGCATCGGGAAAAGCATTCTTCTCCCACGATCTCAACGCCCGACGGAATGGTGATCTCCTCTATAGCACTTTCCGCAAAGGCGCAATACCCAAGGGTCTGCAGATCTCTCGGAAGCTCCACTTTTTTCAGCGCCGTACAGCCCTCAAACACGCTTGACGAGATCACGCTCACCCCATCGGGGATCTGTATATTTTGAAGTGCCGTGCATTTATAAAAGGCATCCGAATAGATCGCGGTTACGGTATCGGGCACCTTAAACTCCGTTAGTGCCGTACACTCTGCAAACACGCTGTTAGGCAGTGTGTCGGGGGTCTTCCCTGTCCAGCGCACCTGCTCAAGACTCTCGCACCCGTAAAACATTGCCGCGCCCAGTGCCGAGGTTTCAAGGGTCACTGTCTTAAGATCATCACATCCGGAGAAGGCGTAGCTTTCCACCTCTTCCACCGATGCGGGTACCACCAATTCTTTAATGCCAATGCTCGAAAAGCCGCCCAATACCCTAAGCGAATCGGGCAATTTGATCTCTTTGATATTGGCGCAATTCTTAAACGCCGATCGGATCACCTGTACGCTTGACGGAATTTCGATCTTGGAAATAGCAGAAGCGGTGAAGGCATCTTCCCCAATCACTACAAGCCCCTGCGGCAGGGTGACCTCCTTGATCACTTCATTGTAGTAAAACAGATCGTAAAGCTCGGTCACCGTTTCGGGAAGGTCCACCTTTTCAAGCTTTGGACACTGCCTTATTCCCTTTACCACCGTTTGCTTGCTGGGCAAAATCAGCTCCTTCAGATTTTTGCAGTTCATTATTGCCTCTGGATACAGTTCTGTTTGTTCAGATAGAAATACGATCTTTTCAAGAGAGTCACAGTCATATACCGCATCGGTACCCAGTTGCGTCAAACTTGAGGGAAATGTCAATTCCTTTAAATGCATGCAATGGGAGAAGACACGATCTTCAATTTTAGAAAGACCTTCCGGCAGTGCCACCGATTCCAGTGCCTCACAGCTTGCAAAAACACCGTCCTCTAAAACCGTCAAACCCGCAGGCAACTCAATGCTTTTCAGCGCACTGCACAAGCGAAAGGCGTGATTACCCACAGCCTTTGCGTATCCTGCGTCAAACACTACCTGCTCCAAAGCCGTGCAATACTGAAATGCATAGCTTCCAATACGCTCAAGGGGTGCTTGGATGGTGAACTCCTTTAAGTTTTTACTGTTTTTGAACGCGGCTTCACCGATCTCATAAACCCCTGCGCCCACCGTTAGGCTATTGAGCAAGGGGCATCCTGCAAAAGCGTCTGCATACAGCACGCCGCCGCCCTGCGCATCAATTGCCGTCAGTGCTGCACAGTTTTCAAAAGCCCCCTGCCCCAATTGCTTCACGCTCTGGGGGATCGTCAGCGCCGCGATCCCGCAGTTTTGGAAGGCAAAGGCGCCGATATGCTCAAGGGATGAGGGAAAATCCACCTGCTCCAGTGCCGTACAGCGAGAAAAGGCGCTGTCTGCAATGGTGACAAGCCTTTCGGGGAAGGTCACGCTCTTTAATTTTTCGCATCTGTAAAAGGCTTTTTCCCCGATCACTTTGACCGTTTCGGGAAGCACCACGCCCTCCAGCGTATCCTTCATGTAAAACGCCTTTTCACCGATCTCCACAACGGGCAGTCCTTCGTGCTCAGCGGGAACGACCACCGTATTTTCGATCAGCTTTCCCACACTGAGCAGGCGGTAGCCCTGTTCGTCCTCTGTCAGTTCATACGTCATCTCTAAAGGACGGGGCTCAAACAGCGCATACAGCCTGATCTGCTCAAGGGACGGCAGAGCGGAAAAATCCACCTCTTCCAGCTCGTACTTTTTGAAGGACCACTGATTAAAAATGTAGTCCTCCTTCACGGGATCCACCGGTACGGTAGGATATTGCCCCTGTGCAACGGTGATTCTGAAGTACTCTTGGTTACCCACGATAAAGATCAATTCGGTCTGCCGTTCCTCTTCCTGTATGGTCGAGTCATTGACCGACTCCTCTATGCTTGGGGATGCTTCCCCGCTCTCTGACATGGGCGTTTCTTCAAGAGGGCTTTGCAAAACAGGAGGTTTCGTGGAAGATGGCACTGAAGCTTTTGGAATACACCCGCACAGGGTAGAAAACAGTAAAATCGGTATGAGTAATAAAGCGATCTTTTTCATGTGTTTTACGGTGCCCACGGCACGCCCCTTTCTGTTTTTTTAGAAAAACGGTTCCAACAGATGATTTTTACCATCGGATTTTCCGTTTCACCATATATGACGTATTTTTTTTTAAAAAGTCAACGGCTTTTGAAAAAAACTCAAATTTTTTCAAAAGCCGTTATACAAGCTATTCATTTTCATCATCGACGCTTCGCCCTGCATCCTTCAGCGAAAAGAAACCGTCCACTCTTCCCTTTTCCATGGCGGTAAAGATGCGGTGCTTGAGCCCTTTGTTTTCTCTGTCCATCTCATCAACCATTTTCTTAAAGCGCTCTCTGTCGGTGTGCTTGTCCTCGGGACAGGTGGAGGTCACCACAGGCAGGTCGTTACTCTTCATAAAATAGCGGATATCGCCCTCATCTGCAAAAAGGAAGGGGCGGATCATGGTCAAGTCCTTTCTTGATAAGTAGGTCACAGGGGAAAAGCACCCGATGCGTCCTTCATTGAAAAGATTCATTAAAAAGGTGACCACCGCATCGTCATAATGATGCCCCAGCGCCAGCTTGTTACAGCCCAGCTCCTTGGCGGTATCGTGAAGCAGTCCCCTTCTCATGCGTGCGCACAGCGAGCAGGGGTTGCTTTCGTTGCGCACATCAAAAACGATCTTGGCAATATCGGAGTCTACGATCCGATATTCCACCTCCATTTGGGCGCAAAGAGAAACCAGCGGGGAAAAATCCATCCCCGCAAAGCCGGTGTTTACCGTGATGGCAACGAGCTCAAAGTGCTTGGGGTAAAAGCGTTGCAGCTCCTTGAGTACGCATAACAGTGCCGTGCTGTCCTTTCCTCCCGAGATGCCCACCGCAATACGGTCGCCCTCCTCTATCATATTGTATTGCTCCACCGCACGCCGTGCGCAGGAAAGCAATCTTCTTGCGTTTTTAAAATCCATCTCATTCACTCTTTCAAAAACAAAATCGTCTCTTTTGCATACACTGATAGCAAGTGATTTTTCGCCCTTATGTACGAAAGGAGTATTCATGGCAATTAAGATCTTTATCGACCAGGGACACAATCCCAAAAACCCCAATGCGGGAGCTGAAGCAAACGGTCTGCGGGAACAGGATGTAACATACGAGGTGGGCAGACAATTGGCGCAGCTTCTCAGACAAAGCGGAAATTATGAAGTCCGTCTTTCAAGAAACAGCCCGAGCGAAACCCTTGGCACCACCAACGCCTCCTCCCTTGCCGCAAGAACAAGGGCGGCAAATGATTGGGGGGCTGATTATTTCATCAGCATTCACGCAAACGCCTCCAATATTACCTCTGCCACAGGGTCCGAAGGGTACGTTTATTCTCTTGACAGCGCGGCAACGCCTCTTGCCGAGCAGATCGTTGCGGGCATTTCCGAGCAAACGGGATTTCCCGATAGGGGCGTGTTTGCCCGTCCCACCCTCTATGTTTTGCGGCGCACCGCCATGCCCGCCACGCTGATCGAGATCGGGTTCATTACCAATCCCGCCGAGGCATACTTAATGGAAAGCGATCCTTCCTCTTATGCAAGAGGGATGTATCGGGGGATCAACCGTTTTTTCGGTTTTGCGTAGACCAAGCTTCAAGACAGTTATCAAAAAAGCCGTTTAATACTCTTGACACCCTTTTGGGGTCCTCTAAATATGCCACACCGTGTCCCGCGTTTTCCACCAGCACCAGCTCCTTGGTGCCCGTAAAGGCTTCGTGCATCCTTTCCGTGTGATACGCGGGCACGAAATCGTCGGATAGCCCGTGGATAAAGAGCACGGGGACCTTAATGTTGTTGATATCCTTTGTCAGATCGCACTCATTAAAGGAGAAGCCCGCCTTTTTTCTGCAGTAAAGATCGGCAACGTGATAAAGAGGGAAAATGGGCAGCTTCATTTTGTTTTTCAGCACGTGGCACACCTCACCTCTCGGGTGGGAATACCCGCAGTCCGCGCTGACCCCTGCCAGGTTTTTCGGCACATCGGGCAGTGCCGCCGCCATCAAGGCAACCGACGCGCCCATGGAAATGCCCGAAATGAGAACGGGAAGTGTGGGAAAGCGCTCTTGCAAATACTTTAGCCAATCGCGCATATCGTAGCGCTCCTTCACGCCGAAGCAAATCTCCTCTCCCTCACTTTTCCCGTGTCCCCGATGATCCACTGCCAGCACGTGAAAGCCCATGTTGAGATACTTTTCAAGAACGGGCGCAAAATCGTGGCGGGGCGCACTGCGGTAGCCATGGCTGATGATAATGATTCCCCGCGGGGAGATGGGACAGGTGAAAAAGAGGGCGTGCAGACGCAGACCATCATAGGAGGTGATGGAAGGGTGCTCTGCTTTTTCGGCAAGGGCATTATAACATGCCCTGCCTTTGTTTAGAAAATCAATGCTGTCCCCCTTGCCCGCACTAATAAGAATACGGTCAAATTCTTCTTCCGAGGGATCTTGATGCTTGCTTTTTACCGCATATTTGTAAAGCAGCTTTGCGGCAAAGAAAAGCCCCGCCGCCAGCACAAGAACCACTGCAAGAATGACAATAATGATCCACATATACGGTTTCATTTTCTATGCTCCTTTTCTTAAAGCTTTACAAGGCGCGCTCTGTAAAGGGCGCCGCCGTGGGCGGGAAGGTCGGCTGAAAAATAGTCCTTTTTTATTTCGGACACTTCCCCTGTGATGAGATTTTCAAACTGCATGCCGTAGCCCGAAAGATCCCCTAAACCTGCACTGTAAAGATAAAAAGGCACTTCACCGTCACTATCGGACAAATTGAAGAGTCCCAGGGCATACTCCCCATCCTCAAGGAAGCGGAAAAATGCCTTGCGTCCGCCGATCCACGGGTGGGCACTGACCTCAAACGCCCCGCGGCATTCTGCATCTTGATTGACTACGATCAGCTTTTTATTGGTCACCAGAGAAAGAAGCTCATCCGATAGGCTTCTCGGGTCACATCCCAGCATAAGCGGTGCGCCAAACAAACACCATAAAAGAAACTGTGTTTGATATTCTCTATCGGTGCATCCGCCGTCACCCACATTTCCCTTGCCGTACATGCCCACTGTCAGCATATCCAGATCGTTAAAGCATCCGGGGGCGGTGTAGCAAAGATTGCCCGCCTGCCCCATGGCGATATTCTTGAAGGACTCAAAGCTGTCGGAAATGTCAAGGGTGGAGCGGTAAAGGTGTCCGCCCACCGAGCGCGCCCATTTTTCGGGGTGA
>JAFTMP010000224.1 GCA_017452335.1 Clostridia bacterium | reverse complement strand
TTCTTCGGTAACGTTGATGTTCTGCTTAAACTGATCAAGCAGTTTGGCTCTTCCGTCAGCACCAATGGCTTCAAGGAACGCGGGGATCTGCTCCTTGGTGTACTTGGGCGCGGACTTGTCAAACATGGCAACGATGCCGTTAAAGCTCTCGTCATCCATCATGGCAAGCACTGCGGGCAGGCTTGCGGCATCAATGGGCTGACCTGTTTGCTGGGTCAGCATGCCGATGAGTCCCATGGTGCTCTCGGGATCCAGGCTTGCCACAAATTCTCCAACATTTGCCTTGGTATAGTTGGGGGCGTACATCTTGATGATGGTGGCAAAGCTTTCATCGTCCATCACTTCAAGGGTGCTGGGTAGACGCTCCTCGGTAAAGGCGGTCTGCATCATCTGATTGATCATCATGATCAGCCCCTGCTTTTCGCTTTCCTCCAGCATTTCAAGGAAGGTGTCGATATTTTCCTTGGTGAATTCCATCTCCTCAAAGGTGGTGCCGCTGAATACGTCATATTCGGGGGTCTGCTTCTGCTGTATTGCCAGATCGGTTTTATTGATCTCTGCGATCACATCCTTGGTCAGTGCCGCGGTATAGGCAATGGGGGAAGACAGCGACGTGGAGGTGGCATTTGGATTGGGACGGATGACGCCGACAATGGTGAGATCCTTGCCGTGTTCCTCAAGAAATGCCTTTTCGTCAAAGAGCTGACCATCTCTGCGGTCGTTCCAAATGGGATACTTTTTACCGTCAACGGTGTAGTGTCCGCTTCCCGCTTCATAGTAATCGGTGGGCAGAACATAGCTGAAGGTGTGTCCGATAAAGTCGTCAAGCTCGTAATAGAAGCCCTCTTGGATCTGATTGTCGTATTCCTTGTCGGGATCCATCAGCGAGCCCAAAACCTCTTCAATGTTGGCAGGGTCCATAAAGCCCAGGGCGTAGAGCGCCATGGTACTGATGCGGTTGTTCTCGCCCACAACCAGCACCACTTCATCTGCCTTCTCGGGCCAGCGGCTCTCCTCGCCCACCAGATCGTACTGCTCCTTGACAACGGGATTGATCAACTCCCCGTCAACTCCTTCCAGCATTTCCTGGTAGAAGTTCATGCCGGTGTTTCCGCCTGCAAGGGCGGTCATGGAGGACATCATGGTTTGGATCTCATCGCCCATGTAATCAAAAATGGAGGTGGGGTTGGTTTGCAAAACGGTGTCCTTGCCGCCGCTTTGGATCACGCTGTAAATGGGGATGTTCAGATCGTAGATCAGCTTGTATGCGTTTAAGCTTCCCTCCAGCTCCTTTTTGTGCTCTTCAAAGTATTCAATGAAGCCTTCTACGTTGTTGGTCTGAATCTGCGTCATGGCGCTCATCATACTGCCCAGCGAGTCGTCGGGGTAGATGCGCCCTTCTTCAAATTCCGCATTGCTCTCGGTCTGTACCTCGGTCATCGCCTCGAAAATGGCGGTGGTATCGGAGGAATATTTGTTGATGCTCAGCGGGTAGGAGGACAGGGTATCCTCTTGCACGCGGTCGATATAGAGCTGTACGCCGTTAGAAAGCGAGAGAATAGCGGCAATGCCGATGATGCCGATAGACCCTGCAAAGCTGACCAGTGCCGTTCTTGCCTTTTTAGTTAACAGATTGCGGGTGGACAGGGAAAGGGCGGTGAGGAAGGACATGGAAGCCATTTTTTCCTTCTTCTTTTTCCCCTTCTTTTCGGATTCCTCCTGCTGCTCTGCCATAGGCTCCGGGGTGTAAGGATCGCTGTCGTCCACCACCAAGCCGTCCTTTAGCTTGATAATTCTGGAGGAATACTCTTCTGCCAGATCGGGGTTATGGGTCACCATGATGATCAGCCGATCCTTGGCAATCTCCTTTAAGAGCTCCATGATCTGCACGCTGGTGGTGGTATCCAGTGCCCCGGTGGGCTCGTCTGCAAGCAGGATCTCGGGGTTGTTGACCAGTGCGCGTGCAATGGCAACCCGTTGCATCTGACCGCCCGAAAGCTGATTGGGCTTTTTGTGAAGCTGATCGCCCAGCCCCACCTTTTTTAACGCCTCCACCGAGCGGATGCGCCGTTCTGCCTTGGAGACGCCCGAAATGGTGGGTGCAAGCTCCACGTTTGCCAGCACGTCCATGTGGGGGATCAGATTGTAGCTTTGGAAAACAAAGCCAATGGAGTGGTTGCGGTAGTTGTCCCACTCTCGATCGCTGTAGTGGGCAGTGGAGCGTCCGTTGATGATCAGATCGCCCGTGGTGTTTTTGTCAAGTCCGCCGATGATGTTGAGCATGGTCGTTTTTCCGCATCCCGAAGGACCCAGAATGGATACGAATTCGCTTTTGCGGAAGTGAAGGTCTATACCGCGCAGTGCTTCTACCTTCAGATCTCCGCCGACATCGTAAGTTTTGGTAATGTTTTGCAGTTTCAGCATATTTTTTTGCCTTTCTTTCCAGTTTACAAAGTGATTATACACTCCAAAAATGAACTACAGTTTAAATATTTGGAAAAACACCTTAATATTTGAGAAATTTATATTGAATTCACAAATAAAAGGTAGTATCATAGAAGAAAATAGGGAAAAGAGAGGAATTTTGAAAGATATCGACTCCTCAAAATAGTTTGAAAACCAAACAAACCTTGAACCAACGCCTTTTCCCGGAAAGGACGGTTTTTCGCGCAATGTTTTTTCGCGCAAAAACGCATAATGTGTAATGTTTAATATTCTTGTTGTAGAAGACGATCCCATCCAAAGAAGACTCATGCAGGCAGTGCTGGGCAGAGCGGGCTATACCGTACACACTGCCACCGACGGCAGAGACGGGTTGCGCGTTCTTGATGAACAGCATGTGGACCTGATCATTTTGGACGTGATGATGCCCCACATGGATGGATATGAATTTTCCAGGACCCTTCGCCAGGGCAACAGCACCCTTCCTGTTTTAATGGTCACTGCGAAGCAGACCCACAGAGACAAGAGAGAGGGATTCCTTGCGGGAACGGACGATTATATGACCAAGCCCGTGGACGAGGAGGAGCTGCTTTGGCGTATTACCGCCCTGCTTCGCCGCTCCAGAATTGCATCGGAAAAGAAGATCACCGTGGGAGAAACCGTGCTTGATTACAGCGGCATGACGGTGAGTGAAAAGGGCGTGCGCACAGAGCCCCCCCAGAAGGAGTTTTTACTGCTCTTTAAGCTGCTTTCCTATCCCGGGCAGATCTTTACCCGCCGCCAGCTTATGGATGAGATCTGGGCAATGGACTGCGATACCGACGAGCGCACGGTGGATGTGCACATCAACCGTTTGCGGGATCGCTTTAGAAATAACGAGGATTTCGAGATCGTAACGGTCAGAGGGTTGGGGTATAAGGCGGTGTTCCGTCAATGAGGTACCGCGCCCTACAGCTTAAGATCGCGGGGGTTATTTTGGCACTGCATCTGCTCAGCGGCTTGCTTGTGGCACTGATCGTGTTTACACTGCTGCTGTTGCGCGTGCCCCTCATGACTTGGATGTTACGCAGTCCGCTGGTGTTTTTGGTAATTTGTATGATGGCAAGCTTCATTCTTTCGTGCTTGGTCATGCCCATTGTGGTAAAGTATATACTTATGCCCATGAAACGGCTTAATGATGCCATGCTCCGCATTGAAGAGGGCGATTTTTCCGCACGCGTGCCGGTTCCTCCGGGAGAAGGCGATTATGCGTCGCTCTATGCCAACTTTAACCGTATGGCAACAGAGCTTGAAGGAACGGAGCTGTTTCGCAAGGACTTTATCAATAATTTTTCCCACGAGTTTAAAACGCCCATCGTTTCGGTGCGGGGCTTTGCAAAGCAGTTGCAGGTGGATGAGAGCTTAAGCGAAGAGCAAAAGAGAGAGTATATTGATTTTATCGTTACCGAATCCGACCGCTTATCAAGACTCTCCAACAATATTCTGTTACTGACAAAGCTGGAAAACCAGCAGTATGTGACCGAGCAGAGCGAATTTTATATTGACGAGCAGATCAGACACACCCTCTTGCTGTTGGAGCGCCAGTGGGGCGAAAAGCAGTTGGAGCTTCAACTGGATATGGAAGAGATCCTTTACGAAACCGATGAAAGTATTCTTTCCCATGTTTGGGTTAATCTGCTCTCAAACGCCATTAAATTCTCTCCCGTGGGAGGGGAATTGAAGATTGAGCTGAAGCAAGAAGGGGAGTGGATCGTTGCACGCATCAGCGACGAGGGACCCGGTGTTGCCCCCGAGGAGGCGGAGCGTATTTTTGACAAATTCTATCAAAGCGACAGCTCCCACAAAACCGCGGGAAACGGTCTGGGGCTTTCTCTTGTCAAGCGCATTGCGGTGCTTCTTGATGCAACGGTCACGCTGGAAAGCGAGGTCGGCAAAGGCTCTACCTTCATCTTCTCACTGCCCGCTAAAATGAACAATTTGGTGGAATCGGTGGAACTGCTTTCTGATGTTAAAGATCAAGATGCGCGCGCATAATTTCCGCACTTTTTTTAGATGCAAAAATATGACCGTCTCTTAAAGGATGAAGAGGGTCGGGAGGAAGCCAGCCTGTGGTGTCAATAAGCAGGATGGCTTTCTTTTTTTGCGCACAGTAGGCGGGGATGAGTGCTTGAAGCTCCTCTTTAAAGGCACCGCAAAAGGGGATCAGTGCCACCACCTGCGCCTGCGGGTTGCGGGCAAAGACCCGATCAAGCAATGCGGTGTAGCTTTCTTTGAAAAGATGGGGGGTGTGGCGGTCGTTGGTGCCGTGATTGATCAGCACACAATCAGCAGGAGGATAACCCACGGGCGCACCTTCAAAGCAAAAGTCATAAAGCTCCGGTGCACTGGGCACGCCCCCGCATCCGCCTTTGGTCACGCCCACAGCACCATATCCGCAAAAGAGAGGCACAAGATCCAGCTCCTTGGCAAGCAGTGCTCCGTATGTGGCAAGGGAATCGTCCTGGTAAGGACGGTTATATTGATCGTTTTCAATATTAGGCGCGTACTGAGGATCAATAAGTACTCCTTCTGTGATGGAATCGCCCACAAGCTCAATGGTTTTTCTATTGTCGGCAGGAAGGGTCCCTTCCCCCTGCGCTTCAAAGCCGGTAAAGAGCACGTAGCCCTGCAGAGGATGATGCCAGCGGTTGGCAGTCTCTCGGGCACCCTTATAAACGATTCTTAAAAAATGTTCTCCCTCGGTCGGTGCCTGCACCCGCAGATACCGCTCCACAGGCACCTCAAAGTGTGCCCCGCCGTCAAGACCGATCCACAAATGAGGATAGGGAAGGGTCAGGTTTTCAATATCAAAATACAGAGTGGCAAAGGGTCCCGTAAATGCAAGCTCAATGGTAGAGCCGGGGGCAGTGGTTGCCATACCGTGGCGCAGAGGCGCCCATCTGCCAACGGTGCGCACAGAGGGACGGGAAACATGAAAAAACATAGCAAACTCCTTTGGCTTACGACCGTTTTTTAGTTCGATCAGTTTTGGGTTCAATGATTGCGGTCATCTTTACTATAACATGGATTTTTCCAAAAATCAATGCTTTTATAGCAAACTTCGGTATATTTTACCAAAAGAACGTCCGAAATGTGTGGCAGTTGGTTCAAAACTGTTTAAAGATAGATTTGAAGAACAATTTTTAAAAAATATACAAAGCCTCTTGACAAAACTGTATATACTGTATATAATGAATATATACAGTTGGAGGGCAAAATGAGACTACTGATTGATAACAAAAGTATTTTACCCATTTATGACCAGATCTACACCCAGATCAAAGAGCAGATCCTTTTGGGGGAGCTACGCGAGCACGAGCAGCTGCCATCCATCCGCGGGCTTGCAAAGGATCTAAAGATCAGCTTTATCACCACCAAGAGAGCCTATGAGGAGCTGGAAAAGGATGGCTATATTTATACGGTGCAGGCAAAGGGCTGTTATGTGGCACCCAAAAATGCAGAACTATATAG
The DNA here is from genome assembly GCA_017452335.1 of Clostridia bacterium. Lineage (GTDB taxonomy): Bacteria > Bacillota > Clostridia > Oscillospirales > CAG-272 > UBA11512. The sequence continues at coordinate 2,456 of JAFTMP010000224.1, read as the reverse complement.
AGAAGAGCAGTTAAAAAAGATAGAGGAGCATCTTGAAGAGGCTTGGCGTATTGCCAACGCCTGCGGGATAGAACGGGCGGAGCTTGCCGAGATGCTGATGCTTTTAACGCAGGAGGAGCAATGAACGCACTGGAACTTAAAAAAGTAACGAAAAAATATAAGGATTTCACCCTGGACGCCCTGGACTTGACCTTGCCTAAAGGATGCATTATGGGCTTGGTGGGCGAAAACGGTGCCGGAAAGAGCACCACCATCAAACTGATCCTGGACTTGATCGCCCTTGACGAGGGAGAGATTTCCGTGATGGGGCTGGATAGCCGCAGGGATAGCACCAAGATCAAGGAGCTTTGCGGCATTGTACCCGACGAGATCGGTTTTCCCCAGGGAATGAACGCGCTGCAGGTGGGAAAAGTGATGAAGCATACCTACCAAAACTGGGACGATGGTGCATATAAAGAGTATCTTGCCCGTTTTGGTCTGCCCGAAAAGAAAACCTTTAAGGAATATTCCAAGGGCATGAAAATGAAGCTGGGTATTGCGGTTGCACTTTCTCATGATGCGAAGCTGTTGATTTTAGACGAGGCGACATCGGGACTTGATCCGGTGGTCAGAGACGAGGTGGTAGGACTGTTTGGTGAGTTTACCAGAGACGAGGAGCGTTCGGTGCTCATCTCCTCCCACATTGTCAGCGATCTTGAAAAAATCTGCGACTATATTGCCTTTATACATGATGGGAAACTGCTTTTGTGCGAAGAAAAGGATGCCCTCCTTGCAAAATACGGATGCTGGCAGGGTAGCAGGGCGCAGATGGAGGCTTTGCCCGAGAGGGCGGTGTGCCACTTTAAAGAAACACCGTATGGTGTCGAGGCGATCCTTTTAAGAGATGCGCTCTCGGAAGATGTGGCGATCGCGCCCTTAAATATGGAGGAGCTGTTTTTATTCAAGATCAAGGAGGCAAAGAAATGAAGGGTATTCTTTTAAAGGAGCTTTATCTGCTCAAAAAGCATTGCGGCATTCCGCTTTTTTGTCTGCTTCTCTTTTTGGTGATGGCAGGGGGAACGATGGGCGAGCAGTCTTTTATGGTCTTTTTTCCCTTTATGTACGCTTCCATCATCCCCGTAACTCCGCTTTCCTACGATGAGATGCACAAATGGGACGAATATGCAAGGATTTTTCCCTATACCCCCGCAAAGCTGGTGCTTTCCAAATATCTGGTGGGCGGTGTGTTGCAGATCGCCGTGACGCTGATCCTGTTAATAATCAGTGCTGTGAAAATGGCGATGGCGGGAGAGGTGCAGGTTTTAAAGCTTGTGGCAATGGCAGGTCTGGGGCTGCTCATCGGTGCAGCGTTTGGCGGCTTCAATCTGCCCTTCATGTTTCGCTTTGGGGTATCCAAGGGGCGCATTGCCTACTATGCCACCCTTGCGCTGAGTGTGGGCGGATGTCTTGTGGCGTCTGCATTTTTCGACGTCTCCTTTTCACCGGAGATCGTCCGGATGCTTTCGGTGGGGATGCCCGTTTTGTGGTTGATCCCTCTGTTTCTTGCTCCGCTTTTGTATGTAGGCTCTTATTATCTTTCGGTGGCGCTTTATAAAAAGCGCTATAGATAAGCGGAGGCAGAGCATGAATGAAAATAGAGAAGGACTTGCCTATTTTCTATATGCCTTTTCAAGACAGGGCTATTCGCAAAGCATGGGCAGAGGGGCGGATGGTGCCCTTGAGGATTTTGGAAAGCTGACGAAGGAAGAGCAGGCACAGGGGGTGGATTATATTCTATCCCTCATTTCGCAAGAACCATGCAGAGTATACGGGCGTCACTATCTGCTTTTTGTCGAGAAGTGGGGTGATTCCCGATTCATTCCTGCCATCAAGGCGCATTTGCTCTTTCATGAAGAAGAGAAGCCTCACTTTTCTTCCGAGATCGGTTTGGCAAGAAGAGCGCTTGCCGCGTTGATGCTAAAGGAGTAAGCCTGCACGCGTAAATGCCTTGAAAAGAACAACAATGAAAAAAAGGTGCGGTTTCATTCAAACCGCACCCTTTTTTTTCGGTAAACCATACGGGAATCAGAACCTTGCAGTTCGCCGTTGCTTTTCTAAATTGTTTTCTCTTTTCATGCGAACTGCCGAGCGTAAATTTGCTATCGCAAATTTCTCGGGGTTCGATTCGTAATGCTTCTTCAAAACAAAAAACACCGCTACTTACGCAACGGTGTTTTTGTTTTGGTGACCCGTACGGGAATCGAACCCATGTTACTGCCGTGAAAGGGCGGTGTCTTAAACCTCTTGACCAACGGGCCGAAATGGTAGCGGAAGTTGGACTTGAACCCACGACCTACCGGGTATGAACCGATTGCTCTAGCCAGCTGAGCTATTACGCCATATTACTCCCTTGCGGTGGTGCCGGTACAAGGTTTTTCCTTGCTTGGCGCCTTCTCTCGGGCGCTTGTGTATTCTAT